>JBLHNZ010000111.1:0-10191 GCA_047623245.1 Oceanicoccus sp.
TATCACTATCACAAGCGGGACCGACAGTCGCAATAACCTTCGTTTTACGAAAACGGGCTTTGCGTGAAAGTACGCCATTACCTTGTATTTCAGACAAGAAAACTCTCCATCTTTAATTTATGTAAATAATCTTACCAAACGGTTGGTATCACCTGTCAAAAGAATCAACCTCCGGGCATTGTATCCGACATTAGGGAGAGATTTAAGAAATTATCGCTTCTGTTTTCCAATTCCTATTTTCACCGAGTAAACAATGAGAGTGGTATAAGCAAGGGCCAGCTAAGGTCGTAAAAAATGAATTTTATCGCTGTGTACTTTGGCAATGTTATAAGTGTTATTGCTGATCTTCCATCAAGAAGTCGATTTCGGTTATTTAACTATTCCATAAAAAGTCGGACCGTCTTGCGAACGTTGATATTTTTGAGGAGCGATTAGCGGCTAACTCTTTGTAAGCTCGGAGATCTTTCGATGCTGAAGTACCTGTCCATTACACCGTATATTTCACCCAATATTTCTGGAGTTTCATTGGCCAATTGATGCTTCCCACGCGCAATAAAATACGTTTCCAACCCGGGGAACTTCTCCTCATAAATGGGTACGTTTTTCTTCCAGTCTACGGTACCGTCACATTGACCTTGTATGATTAGCGGCTCGCAACTCGCCTCGCAACCGCTATTATCTTTGGTTAGATCCGCTCGTTCACAACCGGCAGCTACTAGTGACATGAACCGGCCAATCCAGTCGTCCAAGGCGGCCACCCATTGCATTGGTAAATACCTTGATTGCAATGGATCGCGATGCTTCAGGAAGTTTAGAAAATCTCTGTCGCCGGAATTGTCAGCAAAATTTCTTGGGATTTTCTTAATAAAATTCTTCGATAGTAAATGGGTCAACTTCGATACGCGCCATTTTTTTGGATAGATTAATGGAGCTAACATGACGATTTTTTGGAATATTCTTCGTCTATTAGAAAGTACAAATTCAGACAAAATAGCGCCTCCAGTACTTTGCGCAATCGCGTGCCAAGGCTTGGGTGTTGCATCGAAAAAGAAGCCCGAAATATCGGCCAGTACTGTTTGATAGTGAAGAAAACTATCTATACTTGCTGTTGTTCCGGACGACAAACCATGTCCTGGCAAATCGAAAATGACCACAGAATAATTTCGTTGTAAGCAATATTCCACTACATGTCTGAAAAGTCCCGAATGGTCGTAATAGCCATGTAGGATAAAACATGTTTTGTCAGCCTTTCTGTTTTTAAAGAAATGCGTAGCAATTGTAAATCGATCGCTATTTATCGAACCAAAATAATGATCGATTTTGTCGCACTTTTCTTCGAAATCGATTCCGTAATGTTTAAAATATGCCCGCTCTTGAACTGTGCAACTAGGAAGCCGAGACAAATCTAAGGGCTTTATGGCGCTTTTAACATTGTCCAAATCCATTGCAAATTATTCCGAAGGCTTCATTTCACCTTCGGTTCCAATTCGCCGGAATCATAACGACTGGACATCGCTTCAAGATCAATTGGCTTAATTTTTGATGCGTTGCCAGCCGCACCAAAAGCGTCATAGCGCGCGATGCAAAGATTTTTCATCTCGATAATTGTCTGCTGTAAGAATTTTCGAGGATCGAACTCTGACTTGTTTTGCGCCAGAAACCGTCGAACGGCACCCGTAGAAACCAAGCGTAAGTCAGTGTCAATATTAACTTTGCGAACGCCGTGCTTAATACCTTCTACAATCTGTTCAACTGGAACACCGTATGTCTCGGGAATTTCTCCGCCAAATTCATTAATAATTGCCAACCATTCCTGAGGGACTGACGATGAACCGTGCATGACTAAATGGGTCCCTGGAATTCGACTGTGAATAGCTTTTATTCGATCTATATCTAATATATCGCCCGTGGGAGGACGAGTAAACTTGTAGGCACCATGGCTGGTACCACAGGCAATGGCGAGCGCATCCACTTTCGTTTTTTGTACGAAATCTGCCGCTTCTTCCGGGTCAGTAAGCATTTGTTCTTGCGATAAAGTACCTTCTGCACCAACACCGTCTTCTTCTCCAGCCTGCCCGGTTTCAAGAGAACCCAGACACCCTAGTTCGCCTTCAACGGAGACACCGCCAGCGTGAGCCATCGCTACTGCTTGCCGGGTAACGTCAACGTTGTACTCATAGCTCGAAGGTGTTTTGCCATCTTCTTCCAATGATCCGTCCATCATCACTGAAGAAAAACCGAGCTGGATAGAACGCTGGCAGATCGCAGGGCTAGTGCCGTGATCCTGATGCATAACCACGGGGATTTCTGGAAACTCTTCGATAGCAGCCAATATCATATGCCGTAAGAAAGGAGCTCCGGCGTATTTACGTGCACCAGCAGACGCCTGCATAATCACAGGGCTGTCTGTGTCGCGGGCCGCTTCCATAATTGCCCGTGTTTGTTCAAGGTTATTAACATTAAACGCTGGTACACCGTAGCTATACTCAGCTGCATGGTCCAGCAATTGTCGCATTGAAATAAGTGCCATGGTTTTTTCCTTTTGAAATTCTGTAAATATCTGATGTGAATAAAATGGTTCTGTTTTCTTTATTTCCAATTTTGCGGCTAACGCGGAGTAACTATCAACCCCATTGCTACTTAGCAAAAACTAAGCGTTTGTTCTTGTAGCGGCCGACTACTGCACTGAAAGCCAGATCAGTTATTCATTTAGCTTCAATTTGATAATGCTACTCGCAACAATCAGGTGACTTCTTTCTTCTCGATAGTTGCATAAAGCCTACTGCTCTTTCGCTCTTTGCTCAAGGATTTCGACCGCGGGTAAAACCTTACCTTCCACATATTCCAAGAAGGCTCCGCCACCGGTAGATACATAGGAAATTTTATCGGAAATTCCGTATTTGTCTATCGCAGCTAATGTATCACCACCGCCAGCCACTGAAAAAGCATCGCTATTGGCTATAGCATAGCTTAAGGCCTTGGTACCTTCACCAAACTGGTCGAATTCAAACACGCCCACCGGGCCATTCCACAATATTGTTTTTGCCTTTTTCAAAATGTCTGTTATTTGGGCGATAGTTGCCGGGCCAATATCAAAAATCATATCGTCTTCCCCAACGTCATCCGCCGATTTAACGCTCGCGGCGGCAGTTTCTGAAAATTCCTTGGCCGTTATAACATCGGTCGGTATTGGAATTTCGGTCTTTAACATCAATGCTGTCGCTTTATCGACTAGGCCGTGTTCGCACAAAGACTTGCCAACAGGCTTATCGCAAGCGGCCAAAAAGGTATTAGCAATACCACCGCCGACGATAAGCTGGTCGACGACGTCTGATAAGGTTTCCAGTACGGTTAGTTTTGTCGACACTTTCGATCCACCGACAATTGCGACCATTGGCCTTGCAGGATTTGCCATAACTTTGGACAAAGCAGTCAGCTCGCCAGCCAGTAGAGGACCCGCACAAGCGATTGGTGCGTAATTGGACACACCGTGCGTAGAGGCTTGAGCACGGTGCGCAGTGCCAAACGCGTCCATAACGAAGACATCGCATAATCCTGCATACGCTCTAGACAAAGCTTCCTCATTTTCTTTCTCTCCGCTATTAAACCGGACATTTTCTAACAGCACAACCTCGCCCTCTTCAAGCGACAAACCACCTCTCCAGTCGCTGATTAAAGGCACTTTTCGATCAAGTAATACACTAAGATGATCAGCGACGGGCTGTAGCGAAAACTCGTTTTCGAACACTCCTTCAGTAGGACGGCCTAAATGAGACATTAGAATGACTTTTGCTCCGGCATCCAATGCAAGTTGAATGGTAGGCAAGGCTGCTCGAATACGTGCGTCGCTTGATACTTTACCGTCTTTCAACGGCACATTTAGGTCTTCGCGAATCAGCACGCTTTTACCTGATAACTGTAAATCAGTCATTTTAATTAATGACGAAGGCATTTTTTCCCCTTTCATTTTATAGGTTTAAGTTTGAACATCTGACACTCGTAACCAGCTGGAAGCCACATCCAACATACGATTGGCATAACCCCATTCATTATCAAACCAAATCAAGACACTAATCATTTGACCCGATACTCGGGTTTGCGCTGCATCGACAATGCCCGATCGTGGATCATGGTTAAAGTCGCAGGATGCCAATGGCTCGTCGCTATAACCCAAGATAGCTGAAAAATCGTTTTCTGCGGCGCTATGTAAAACTTTGTTCACGCTTTCGACGCTGATTTTCTCGGATCCAATGGGTTGCTCTAAACTATTGACCGATAGCTCGATGACAGACACGTTCTGTGTCGGCACACGCAGAGCACGCGCCGTAAACTTACCATCTAGCGGCGGCAAGACACGACCAATCCCTTCCGCAAGACCGGTGTCAACAGGAATAATCGATTGCCCCGCAGCGCGTGTTTTTCGCAAATCAGTATGAGAATAGGCGTCGATAACCGGCTGATCATTCATTGCTGAATGAATCGTGGTGATGGTCCCCTCCCTGATACCAAAATTTCTATGTAAGATATCAATCACCGGAATAACACAATTACTGGTACACGAAGCAGCGGAAACGATAGAGTCAGATACCGTCAAAGCGTGTTGATTAAGCCCCATTACTATGGTCTTTAAGCCGTGTTCGCCCGGCGCAGACAATAAAACCCGGCGGGCTCCGCGCAGAATATGTTGCTCTAACTGATCGCTTGTTAAAAACTGTCCACTGCATTCAAGCACTATGTCGATATCGTGTTCGGCCCAGTTCAGCTCACTTATCTGCGAACAATGACTGACAGCGATAACATCATTATTGACCTGTAAGCCTGCGGAACTGATTTGAATTTTGCCAGGAAAACGCCCGTGAGTGCTATCGTATTTAGTCAGATGAACCATCGTGGTCAGACTAGCAGGCTCATTGATAGCAACGACCTGCATTTTCTGAGTTAAATCGGACTCGTAAAGAGCCCGTAAAACACAACGACCGATTCTCCCATAACCATTGATTGCCAATCGCAACATGCGGATCGACTACCCGAGGGAGTCTTCTACAGCATCGACAACATTCTCGACGGTGAATCCGAAATGTTCCATCAAATCGTTGATTGGAGCCGACTCGCCGAAGGTTTCCATGCCGACAATCCGTCCGTCCAAACCGACATATTTGTACCAAAAGTCGCGATGCCCAGCTTCGACCGCAACGCGCGCGAGGATATGACTAGGTAATACTGATTCTTTGTAGCTCACATCCTGAACATCAAACACATTCGTCGATGGCATCGATACAACTCGAATATTTTTACCTTGTTCACTGAGCTGTTGCTTGGCATCCATTGCAAGCTGGACCTCTGAGCCAGTCGCAATAATGATAGCATCGAGTTCCCCGTCACAATCACTTAAGATATAGGCACCGCGAGCGATGTTAGCAACCTGTTCATCACTGCGATCCTGATGCTGCAAGTTTTGCCGCGAGAAAACAAGGGCCGTTGGACCTTCATCGCGCTCAACCGCTGCTTTCCAGCTTACCGCAGACTCAACTGCGTCGCAGGGGCGCCATGTATCGAGATTCGGCGTAGATCGAAGCGATGTTAATTGCTCTACCGGCTGGTGAGTGGGGCCATCTTCGCCAAGACCAATAGAGTCGTGGGTATAGACAAAGAGAACTCGCTGTCGCATTAATGCAGCCATACGGACAGCGTTGCGAGCGTATTCAGTAAACATTAGAAAGGTTGCTCCGTAGGGTATGAAGCCACCGTGTAAGGCG
The DNA here is from genome assembly GCA_047623245.1 of Oceanicoccus sp. Lineage (GTDB taxonomy): Bacteria > Pseudomonadota > Gammaproteobacteria > Pseudomonadales > Dasaniaceae > Oceanicoccus. The sequence goes on from JBLHNZ010000111.1 coordinate 5,757, forward strand.
ATACCATTCATCATTGCGGACATACCAAACTCTCTTACGCCGTAGTGAATGTAATTACCGCTGGCGTCACTGGAAGCAACCGCTTTCGAACCAGACCATATCGTCAAATTAGAGCCGGCCAGATCAGCAGAGCCACCCAATAATTCGGGAAGCAATGGACCAAACGCATTTAGATCATTTTGTGAGGCTTTGCGAGACGCTATGGTCGCGCCTTTTTCCTGACACTGCTGGATGTAAGCTGCTGCTTGCTCGGCGAAATCTTCTGGTAAATCGCCACTTAAGCGGCGCGCTAATTCGAGCGCCAATTCGGGATGCGCTTCTGCATAACTGTCGAATCTCGCATTCCAATCATTCTCTTGCGCAGCCCCTTTATCTTTTGCACTCCAGCCAGCATAAATATCACTGGGGACAAAAAATGGAGGGTGTGGCCACCCCAGAGTTTCACGTACTAACGCGACCTCTTCCAACCCTAATGCTGCACCGTGGCAGTTTTCTGTGCCCTGCTTGTTTGGAGAACCTTTCCCAATGACTGTTTTGCAACATATCATTGTCGGTTTATTCGTTTCAGACTGCCCGGATTTGATAGCCTCGCTGATAGCATTAGAATCGTGGCCATCTACGTTTGCAACAACATGCCAACCATAAGATTCAAAGCGCTTAGGCGTGTCGTCGGTAAACCAGCCTTCTACTTCACCATCAATAGAAATGCCGTTATCGTCATAAAAACAAATTAGCTTACCCAGCGCCAACGTTCCCGCCAATGAACAAGCTTCGTGGGAGATACCTTCCATCAAACAACCGTCACCAAGAAAAGTGTAAGTAAAATGGTTAACGATGTCATGGCCATCGCGATTAAACTGTGCAGCCAAAACTTTCTCTGCAGTCGCCATTCCTACGGCATTGGTAATACCCTGACCAAGTGGTCCGGTGGTTGTTTCCACTCCTGGCGCGTAACCGTACTCAGGATGTCCCGGTGTTTTCGAATGCATTTGGCGGAAATTTTTCAACTCCTCCATCGGTAATTCATAGCCACTCAAGTGCAATAGCGAATAAATCAACATAGACCCATGACCATTCGATAGAATAAATCGATCTCTATCGGCCCAATTGGGGTTGGCGGGATTGTGTTTCAAAAAATCATTCCATAGGACTTCGGCAATGTCGGCCATGCCCATGGGGGCACCTGGGTGGCCGGAATTGGCCTGTTGCACAGCGTCCATGCTGAGGACGCGGATGGCGTTGGCTAATTCGCTACGAGAGGGCATTTGAAAACTCCTGGAAGTGGATAGTGAAAAAGTCTGTCATTTTCCCCTACCTGCGCCACTTCGGCAATTGCTGGAGAGAAAAAAACACGTGTTTGCACGTGTAATTCAAAAAATCGGTGCCTATAAGCAGAAAAACGCCGCGATCTTCGCGTCTTGCAACCATTTGTCGTCTGACAACTTCGAGTGTGTCCCAATTACGACAAGTAAACGAATACTTTACAGTGATCATCGCAACACGAAAACCTTCGGTCAAAAATACATAGAAATCGCAGGGCAACTACCACCTATATCAATATATTTTGATATAGGTGGTAGTTGCTGCTAAACTCTCCACCAATGAGACTTAAAACCAATGACAAAATTGTTCCTATAAGTGAACAGCAAACCGATTCGGGAACCTTATTATTGGTATGTAAAGCCTGTGCCGATCAATTGCGTCTGGACATTCTGCAAGTTCTTAGCAACGACTCTTTTGGTGTTCTGGAACTCTGTAGTATTTTCGACACTAAGCAATCGGGCATGAGTCACCACTTAAAAATTCTGGCTAATGCGGATCTTGTTATAACGCGCCGCGAAGGGAATTCCATTTTTTATCGCAGATCCTACCAACAAGAATCGCACAGTCCCGATGCCGCACTGAACACACTACAATTCGCCCTCCACGGTGCGATTGACCAAAGACCCTTATCAATTGAAATTCAAGAGCGAGTCAACCTGGTTCAGGAAGAACGAGCGGCTAGATCGAGAGCATTTTTTAGCGAAAACGCCAAGAAATTTCGTCAACAACACGAACAAATCGCCGATTACGCACTCTATGGCCCCAACGCCCGAGAATTACTTGATAAGTATTTGAAGCGCGGGCTATCTGCTGGCGTTGCTTTGGAAGTCGGTCCGGGGGAAGGTGTCTTTTTGTCTGAACTGGCGTCGCGTTTCTCTCAGGTTTACGCACTGGATAACTCGGAGCAAATGCTCGTTACTGCAGCGAAATACGCGAGAGCACAAGGCTTAGGAAACATTACGTTTGTCAATGGAGATACCAAGCACGAGCAGCTGCAATCACTTCAGGTAGATTGCGTTGTGATTAATATGGTACTTCACCACATTCCGTCACCAGCCGATATGTTTCTCGACATAAGTAAAGTCTTGAAACCGGGAGGATCATTAATAGTCACCGACCTCTGCAGCCATGATCAGGCTTGGGCAAGAGAATCTTGTGGGGATGTTTGGCTCGGCTTTGAGCCAGAAGATTTAACGCAATGGGCAGTTAATGCAGGACTAAAAACTGCGGAAAATATTTTTCTCGCGCAGAGAAATGGCTTCCGCGTTCAGATTCGACAATTTATAAAACTATAGTGCTTTAGTGGTTAACACGACATCGAGAGGAACATCTAATGTCAGAATATTCAGTTTTTACTTCAGAATCTGTTTCTGAAGGTCATCCGGACAAACTAGCAGATCAAATTTCCGACGCAGTACTCGATGCAATTATTTGTCGAGACCCATCGGCTCGCGTCGCAGTGGAAACTTTAGTGAAAACGGGCATGGCGATCGTCGCAGGTGAACTCACAACCTCTTGTTATGTCGATTTAGAGGATATAATTCGCAAGGTCATTACCGACATTGGTTACGATAGTTCAGCGGTCGGCTTCGACGGTGCAACGTGCGCAATCATTAATGCCATTGGCAAGCAATCTGTCGATATCAATATGGGCGTTGATCGCGCCAAACCCGAAGATCAGGGCGCTGGCGACCAGGGGTTGATGTTCGGCTATGCAACGAATGAAACCGATACATTAATGCCCGCAGCTGTCTATTATGCACACCGTTTAGTAGAACGGCAGGCGCAATTGCGTAAAGAGGGTGTTTTACCCTGGCTGCGACCGGATGCAAAATCTCAAATTAGCCTGCGTTATGAAAATGGTAAACCTGTAGCGATTGATGCAGTGGTTCTTTCCACGCAGCACGATCCTGATATTTCGCTCGAAGATTTGCGGGAAGCCATTAAGGAACATGTAATTTTGCCGGTGCTGCCCGCGAAATGGCTACATGAAAAGACCCTATTTCATATTAACCCGACAGGCAATTTCGTGATCGGTGGGCCAGTAGGCGACTGTGGTTTGACAGGACGTAAAATTATAGTAGACACCTACGGAGGCATGGCTCGCCACGGCGGCGGTGCCTTCTCGGGTAAAGACCCTTCGAAGGTGGATCGTTCAGCCGCGTATGCAGGTCGTTATGTTGCCAAAAATGTCGTCGCTGCCGGTATTGCCGAGCGCTGCGAAATTCAGGTGTCCTATGCTATCGGTGTTGCTGAACCCACCTCTATTTCTGTTAATACTTTTGGTACTGCCAAGGTGTCTGATGATGAATTAATCGCTGCCATACGAACAGTCTTTGACCTGCGTCCTTATGCCATTACAAAAATGCTGGACCTCCAACATCCCATGTATCGTTTAACCGCTGCCTATGGACACTTCGGACGCGAGCCTTTTGAAACCACTTACAGATGGGTCGAAGACGGCGTCGAAAAATCAGATACCTTCACTGCGTTCACCTGGGAAAAAACCGACCGAATTGAAGAACTAACAAAAGCCCTAAATCTCTAATTATTTAAACACAACAAGTGCAAAACCTAACTATGTCCGTTTTGCCATTTAAAGGAAATCGTATTATGAGTGAAGATTATAAAGTTGCAGATATCAGCCTGGCCGAATGGGGCCGCAAAGAACTGGACATTGCCGAGTCAGAAATGCCGGCACTAATGGCTATGCGTGAAAAATACGGCGCCAGCCAACCTTTGGCTAATGCGAAAATCCTTGGTTGTATTCACATGACCATTCAAACAGGTGTTTTAATAGAAACACTGACCGCATTGGGTGCAGAAGTGAGATGGTCGTCTTGTAATATTTTTTCAACTCAAGATCACGCTGCAGCCGCAATCGCCGTAACAGGCGTACCGGTTTATGCATGGAAGGGAGAAACAGAAGAAGAGTATGAATGGTGCCTTGAGCAAACCATTTTGAAAGACGGTCAGCCGTGGAAGGCCAATATGATATTGGATGATGGTGGCGACCTCACGTTAATGCTGCACGATAAATTTCCAGACATGCTCAATCACGTTCACGGGATTACTGAGGAGACAACAACAGGAGTTCACCGTCTCCAGGAAA
>JBLHNZ010000112.1:0-10138 GCA_047623245.1 Oceanicoccus sp.
TTTCAAGTTGAGCGGCGTCGTCTTTTACAACAGATTTACAAACTTGCTGACTTTGTTTGTCTCCACGGTAGCTGTATTTGACGGATTCAAAATCTGCTGCGTTGATTGCAGAAGAAAGGAATAGTGCTCCTAAAGCTATAGTAACTGTTTTCAAAAAAGTACTTTTTTTCATAGTAAATATTCCTCGATAGGTCGTTCATAGTTAAAACGAAAACTGGATTTATCAAATGGTAAAAGAACCAAAGTAACAAAGTTCAGGGTGTGAGTATGAATTACACAAATAGGTTACCATCTGTTTCTATTCTACACAACTGGTAATTCGGTGAAATACGGTAACGTTTTTTAATGGTACATGCGTCAGAGCCACGGATCGGCCGCGGGGCCACGTTTTTAGCCGCCAACAATCCTATTTGAGTGCGCAGTTGACCTGCAGTAAGAGGCTGTGACTCAACGTTTCTCGTCGATAGGACGTCACGGTAACGCCAGCACCGATTCTTTGATAAGTGTTACTGGGTAACGTAACAATGTGCGATAACGTGGATTCGAACCTGCCAGGTTGTTACCGAGATGTCCTGAATATGGAGCGCTATTAGCGGGATGAATGTAGGTGAATATTCTGGTATTTCATCTATCGACAAGTACGTTTCTCTCGAACAACTTTTCGAGATATGTGGTGCAAGGGGTTCGACCTAGAGCAACGAATTCAGTACGAGGTAGATCGGATTGCTGTAATCGAGTCAAAAATATCTGTCTAGTAGCTGCTGCGTCACGTCGTCGAATCCGTAATTTCCGATGAACTTCTGTACACTGACTGAATGCATCGAATATATGTTCGAGAAAAACACAACTACGATGTCACCGTTCGAGCAATGTTGTAGTGAGAGTAGGCGGGGGTTCTACTATAGAAATACGTTAGTTTCTAGCAGCAGAAGCTGTAGCTTTTAACTACGATCGGGGTTCACTTCATGTGGACAGGTAGCGACGGAGTTGAGGCTACTATTTCTTTGTTTTGTCGGCTGTCGATAGGTAGATGCAACGCCGCAGTGACTTTCTAAAGTGCTGCGACGCTGCAGAATATTTATGGGATTGCGATAATGTGCCCGATCATTGTATGGCCTTCAAAAACAGCTCGATCAAGTACATTTTGCTCGTCGACAAAAACAAAGTCGAGTGCCTTATTTTCATTAACGTCTCTATGCAGCATAACGATATATTTCTCTCCGCTAACCAGGCCCTTCAATACTTCAATATTCACATCAGGATTTTTCCCGCTTTGCAGATACGTTAAGGCAACATACTTATCTCCATTGGGTATGCCGTTCTCAAAGGGATGCATGACTAGCCAGCCATTACCGTTGATTTGAACTTCTTTGAAGGTGAGTATTGCTTCATTTCTAGTAAAGTTGTCTTGGGTAATCCAGTTTTCTTCTCCGTTGCCCATACCCATTTTCGGCTTATGATCGGTTTCTGCTTGGATGCTGGCGTTGGCGAAAGTCAATATCAAGATTGCAATAATAGATTTTGTTATTTTATATTTACTCATTGGGATTCTCTTTATCGGTGAACAATATTTGTCCTTTGAATATATCAGCTTTAATAGGCATAGCAAGATGTTCCTGCCGTAATTTGGCAGACTCATTGAAGGTGATTGAAAGGTTAGAAGTGGGTGTGTCATGTCTCACCTATGTGAATAATGTGTAGTCGAGGAAGAAACATTGGAGAAAGATAAGTGCGAATCGAATTCGATCCAGCTTAGAGCTAAGTCGAAATGGTTCGTATGGATTGGCAGGCTTTTTCCTTACTTGCCAAATAGTAATAAATAATCGAGTGTTTGAAGGAGGGGTATTCGCATACCCAATAGATCCGCAGCGGAATAGTCCGCAGGTAGAATCGAAATACATCGCTGTAAGCGTCGCAAAAAAGTAATTATTGTTTCTTTTCTGCGACTAGTATTATCGAGCGGATACTGTTGATTTTTTGGAAAAAAATTTAATCACTTTCTTCCACGATGCGTTTTTTCGGCAACGCGGCATCATAAAAAATGGACAGAGAAACGATAATATACATTGTGATGTGCACCGCTTTGATACTAAATGACAGCATACCGCGATTGTCCTGATCGTAAAGATGGACCACATGCTTGATTACATGATTGTCGGCACAACATGGAAGATCCTGAAGAGTGTATATCTGTTGGTAAATGCTCATTAAGAAATGAGCCTGACCGATCATCATAAAATAATTGATCACTCCAAAGCCCGAATAAACGAAAAAAGCTAATGTTTTTTCTCTGATCGACAGGGGGCGATCAACGTAAATTATGCCTCCTATTAAAGCAAGATGAACAGTTATAAAAAGCGTCCAGTGGCTGTCAATTCTGTTGCTGAGTGAGAGAGTTAAGTCCATCAATTCATAGGGTGTCATGAATATCTCCACAATCCTTCGATTCGTTTATTATCGTGTTCATATTGTCGTCCCTAAAGAGTAAGATTTCGTGCTGGCCTGCGACTTTTTCTATATCGAAAATATCAACTCGTCATGCTCAATGCCAAACATATTCTATTAGAGCCAGAGTAATAGTTTGAGGTAGATACACTTGATTTCATACCGTTGCAAGCCACAATCGTCTGTTGCTGTTGCTTTCTCTATTTCTTAGTCGTGGCGAGAGTTCAGGGCACTGGAAAGCACCGCCAGTTCGTGTTCTAAGTCGCCGACTAAACGTTCTAGAATGGGTTTGGCATGGTCAATCGACAATTTGTCCTTATCGTTGATTAGCGGGTTTCCCGTATCTTGGCGAATGCCTCTCAGGACAACTGATCCAGAAACCGAATCGACGAGTTCATACTCAAAAAGTAGAGTAAACGTTTTGTCTCGTTTCCCCAGTGCCATTTCTACACCGGAGAAAATTAACCTTACAGGTATCACTTCTCTTACTGCGAGCGATTTAAGCTCAACCGATACGGCTGTTATTGCTGTCCGTAAAAGGAGAGTTGTCGGGCCTTTTTCCAGTGATAGGGGTAATTTCGTTTTCTTTGCGGTGTTGAGCAATACATTGTTGGAGGCAATTAGAATGTTTTCTAGAGCGGTCGCATTTACACTATTTTTTTCTACTGGCTCTGGATGAAAGCGGATTGGGAGAAGGATAATATTTTCATAGTTACTACTCGAAAAGTCGGGTGCCTGCCAGCGCCAAACATGGGTTATGGCAGGATCTCCGATAGGCTGCAAGTTTGAATAGTCTGAGAGAAACCCGCTGCTGTCTTCACTTTGATAACTAGTTGGCGTGCAGGCGAGTAACAGTGGCAGAAAAAAGAAGAAGAGAAAGACTTTACCCATTATGTACATAACGAAACCTACTTGCCTGTCAGTTAAAAAGGCAACTATACCTTGTAGGCAAAAGACTTTCATAAAAATCTTGATTTGTGATAAGTTGACTCCTGTTTTAGTAGCCAAATAAGAGTAAATTATCCGATCATGGAAAAAATTGCATTACAATTGCTGCACTATTTTGAAAGAACGATTGTTGTCGTACTCATCATTACGATGGTTTTGGGCGTCACTTATGCAACCTTTGTTGCGCTTGGAGTGATTTATGAAAACGTGATGTCAGGTGGATTTCACGGCGGTTCCTCGGATCATTCCATCGTACAAACAGGGCTATATCGTTTGTACGGAAGTTTTTTGACGATTCTTTTAGGGCTTGAGCTGATCCATACGGTGAAAGTCTATTTCAAAGACAACTACATTAAGGTTGAGTCTATTTTCGTGATTTCAATTTTGGCTCTATCGCGGCATATTATCCAGCTTCACCTGGAAACGGTACAGCCATTTCTACTTGTCGGGCTCGCTGCTTTAATGGGCGTCCTAATTGCAGGTTACATTGCTATGAGAAGAAACATTCAGTCATTAAAATAACCCATGGTTCCGGTCAGTGCGATATATCAATTGCCTATATTGTTACCAACTGCCTCCGAGCGCCAAATATAAATTAATTCGCTGCTCCAATTGTGCACGCCTTATTGATAGCAGTTTGCTTTCTGCAGCGATTGCTTGCTGTTGAATTTGCAGCGTATCTAATAATTCGACCTCGCCTTCCTTATAGCGTAATTCAACAATACGATAAGTTTTATTACTTTCCGTCGAAACTCTTGTTATATAAACTTCCCGCTTCGCTAGTATTTTCCCCTGATCAAGATTGTTTTCGACTTCGGCGAACGCTGTTAATGCCGATTTGACGTAAGTATCGAGGGCCTGTTGTTGATCGACGGTCGCTAGTTTAAAGTCAATTTTACGTTTTCCTCCGTCGAACAAAGGCGTCAATAAATTTGCGCCTAATTGCCAGGCAATACTGGCAGGGCTTAATACATCGGATAAAGATCGCGAAGCGCTACTAATATTATTGACGAGTGAAAATCGCGGTAACTGCGCCACCTTCGCTTGATGTAAGGAGTTAAACGCAGCTGCGACTTTTCGCTCGGCAGACACTATGTCGGGACGGCGTTCCAAAATTTGAGAGGGCAAGCCAGCCGGGGGTGACGCTGGGAGGTCTGGTAGGATACTGGGGATGTCGAGCTCAGCATTGGGATACCGGCCCAATAGAATCTCAAGAGCCCGTATGGCGTCTCTTTCAGAACCTTTCGTAGCGGTCAGTTGGTCTTGCGCAGAAGCGAGGTTCGAAGCATTAAGTGCCAGGTCCTGTCCAGAGGTTAGGCCATTGTCGTATTTGACTTGAGTGATACGCATGACTTTGATGAGTATCGATACATTTTTCAGGGCTATTTTCTTTTGGACTTTGGCTTCGATCACTTTTAAGTATGTTTTTGCGACATTCGCCTGTAGTGAGCGTTTCGCGAATAGATAGTCTGCGGTTGAGGATTGCGCCGTTGCTTCTGCTGCCTCGACTCCAGATTTTATGCGCCCCCAGATATCAAGTTCCCAGCTCGTGTTAATACCAACATTGATACTGCTACTTGATGGTCCTCCGTCGGCCGTTCCGGATTGGCTTCTACCTAAAGACAAATCTACAGTCGGTTTTAGAGAAGCACCTGATTTTTCAGCGAGTAGCCAAGCCTTGTCCATGTTATTCGCTGCTATCTTAAGGTCAAGGTTGTTGGTCAAGCCTTCGGCTACCAGTTCAAGCATACGGGGATCGTTAAATCTACTCAGCCATTGAACCGAATCACTATCATTCATCGCTGAAATTTCTGGGGTTTGGCTAGACCACTCCGCAGGTGCCGAGGGTAGATCTTTTATCGCTGGCATTTGTTCCTGCGTGGAATTGATGCCACAAGACGTTAGCATCAATACAGGGAGTAGCACTTTGACTATAGGTAACTTCACTTTGCGCTCTCAGTTGGCTTAATACGCATAAATACTGTATATAAAACGGGTACGATCAGTAGTGTTAGTATTGTCGCAAAAGTCAGACCGAATACAATGACCACGGCCATAGATTGAAAAAACGCGTCGAAGAAGAGAGGTATTACGCCGAGCGCGGTAGTGAAAGAGCCCAGTACGACTGGGCGCATTCGACTGACGGCAGAATCAACAACAGCGTCATATCTGGGCTTTCCTTCCTGTATTTCGGTATCCATTCTGTCGACTAATATGATCCCGTTCTGAATCAATAAGCCTGATAGTGAGAGGACACCTAATAAGCCCATAAACTCAAGGGGTATTTTTGTTACGACCAAACCGAGAACAATCCCGATAGTGGCGAGAGGTACGACTAACCAGATAACCAAAGGCTGTCGAATTTTACCAAATGAGACGACCACCACTAATACCATTGCGAGAAATCCCATAGGGATCGTAGACATTAAGTTGCCGTTAGATTCAGCGGAAGCTCCTGCCTCGCCGCCCCACTTGAAATTATAGCCTTCGGGCAATTCTATCGCTTCAATTTGGGGGCGAATACGATTTAGAAGGTCGCCAGCGAGCTCGCCTGGATAGGGGTCGGCCTGTGCCTTAATCCGGAAAATCCGGTCTTTGCTACGAATCTGGCCGTCGCGCCAAATGGTTTTAAAACCGTTGGTAACTTGCATAATTGGCACATTTTCACCCGTAACCGAACTCAACACCTGAATATTTTCAATATCCTTTATTGTGGCTAGTTCCGAGCCAGGTTGGCGTGAAATAATGGGAATTAAGTCTTCGTTCTCGCGAAAAGTTCCGACATTTTTACCTGAATAGAAATTGAGTAGGGCGTTTGCAAGATCGTTTCTCGAAACACCCGCACGGCGGCCATTGCTTTCGGAATAGATTGGTTCGATGACGCTAACGGGGTCACGCCAATCATCCTTGACCGACAGGGCTGCGCCGTCAGATGTCAAAATGGATGTTGCCTGGTTCGCAAGATCTCTTAATACTTTAGGCTCCGGTCCGCTGAACTCGGCTTCGATTTTTGAGCCGCCTCCTGGCCCCATAACAAAACGCCATGCCTTGGCCTGAGCTTCCGGATATCGTTCTTCTATGAAGGATTGCACTTGAGGCATCAAATCATCAATGTTCCGGTAATCATCGGTCCGTACCAGCAGTTGACCATAGGCTCCGTTTGCAGATTCGGGTCCATAAGTAAGCATGTAACGAATACCGCCGCCGCCAATCAATGTTTGTACCGCTTCCACTCCCGGTAAATGACTTACAAAGGTTTCGATCTCGCGCATATCGGCTTCCGTTCGTTCAATTCGCGTTCCTTCCGGTAACCAGTAATCAACAACCATTTGCGGCGTAGTTGATTGAGGGAAAAACCCTTGGGTTATAAATTGTGTAGCCCATAGCGATAGCGTAAAAAAGCCGATAATGATTGCAATGACAGTCCATCGAAATCGGAGAGCGAGGTTTAGCAGACTTCTATAGCCATTGGCAAACGTACTGGGGCTATTGTCATCGGTTTTTGTGATTTTGTCGGGAAAAATCCAGTAGCAAGCGAGTGGTGTAATCGTCATCGCGAGCAGCCAACTAAATAAAAGAGCGATCATAATTACCCAAAAAAGATCTCCGGTGTACTCAGCTGTTTCACCGGGTGCGAATCCAATTGGCGCAAAGGCAATGACACCAACCATTGTTCCTGCGAGTAACGGCCACTTTGTTTGTGTGACGATCTCACTGGCAATGTCGAGTTTTTTTCTGCCTTGCTGTATGCCCACCTGAATAGCTTCCGTTACAACAACGGCGTTATCGACCATCATTCCTAGCGCGATAATCAGCGCGCCTAAAGATATACGGTGAATGGGGATGCCGACCAGCTTCATCGTAGCTAGTGTTGCCGCTACGGTAACGAGCAGAATAAAAGTCATTACCAGGGCAGAATGTCGGCCCATGAAAACGAGTAATGAAATTATGACTATGACAAGTGCTGCAATGACGTTCATGACAAAGTTGTCGACAGATTCAGCAACAATTTGTCCTTGATGATAATACTCGGACACTTCCATGCCGAAAGGTCTACGACTTTGCGTGTCTAGCAGTCTAGCGTCTACCGCTTCGCCAACTTTTACGACGTTACCTCCCGACACTTGTGCGATCCCCATTGCGATGGCGGGTTTTCTGTTATATCGGACGATCTTTTTTTGGGGTGTTTTGTATCCGCGGTACACGTCTGCGATATCTTTCAAATAAATTATTTTTCCATCGACTGCAGTGGTAACCAATAAGTTTTGAATTGAAGCAACGGAGTCTATGGCCCCGGACGGATCGATCACTAATTGCCGATCTCCGATTGCAACACTACCGGCGGAAACGACTGAGTTCTGTTGGCCCAAAATGTCGTACACTTTCTGCAGTGATGAACCTAAAACAGCGGCATTTTCGCTAGAGATTTCTACAAAAATGGCCTCTTCTTGTTCTCCTGCTAGCTGGATTTTACCAACTCCTTTAACTTGCAGTAGTTCTTTTTGTAATTGCTTTGCGTATGCTCGTAATTCAGCGGGGTTAAATCCATCACCGCTAATAAAGTACAAAAGCCCGTAGACATCGCCAAAATCATCATTGATGATAGGTTCTGCCGCTTCTTTAGGTAGTGTGCGCTGTGCATCTTTAATTTTATTGCGTAACTTCGTCCAAACGATTTGGAGATCTTCTTTGGACTTCGAAAACTCGAATTTGATTTCGACGGTGATTTCGGACACACCTGCCGACGATTTCGAGCTAATCGCTTTCACTTCTTGCATTTGCTGCAATGCAGTTTCTAGCGGGTCTGAAACTTCTCTGGCTACTTCCTCCGGACTCGCCCCTGGGTAATTTGTAAAAATGAGCGCGTTTCTAATGGTGAATTCAGGTTCTTCAAATCTTGGCATAGTCTGGTAGGCATCCCAGCCTCCAAAGAGTATCAATAGAATCGCAATGACGCTTAATAGCTGGTTTTTTATCGAAAGTTCCGCAAGGTTCATTTTCTGGCCTCTGTGACTTATTGAACCCAAGGGCGAATTTTCATACCCTCGGATAGGTAAGACGTCCCCGTCGCGACAATGGTTTCGCCTTTCTTTAAGCCATTCAGAATGCTGAGGTTTTCGCCAATCCCGTCCTCCACAACAATTGTCTTTCTGGACACAGTCATCGATTCTTTGTCGACAACCCATGCATACGAATTATTTCCCTCAACCTCGATAGCGCTTAGTGGAATTCTAATTTCAGAATCGGCGTTTGAATCTGATTCTTTTTCAATCCAAACGACGGCGTTCATTCCCGGTAAAACAACCAGTTTTTCAGGCGCCTGAAAAGCAAAGCTAACTTGATAAGTTTGGGAGGCATTGTCAGCTTCGAGAGAGGCCTCTTTGAAGACTGCGGGAATACGAAAATCAGAGGCCGCATCTAACACAATATAAGTATTTGACGGTACACTTCGACGGCCACCAGCGTTCGCAAGAATACTAGCCGGCATATTTACCGTAGCCTCTAAACCTTTTGCTCCAAGAATGGTAATTGCGCCTTCTCCCGCCTGGACAAGTTGCCGTTTTTTCACTGATACTTTTGCGACGGCTCCGTCGAATGGGGCGAAAATAACAGCATCTTCGAGGGCTTTTTCTGCTGTATCGAGTTGAGATTTGCTCACGTCGCGCTGAGATTTCCGCTGGTCAAAGTCGCTTTGCGAAATGGCATCTTCCTTAATTAGGCGGGCAGCGCGTAGATACTCTGTATCGGCGTTATCAAACTGAGCACGCGCCGACAGGAGTTTCGTCTGTAAGTCGCGCTGATCCAATTCGGCCAACACATCACCCTTATTAACAAGCTGTGCCTCAACGACATGGACCCGATTCAATGTGCCGCTAACGTCAAAGCTCAAAATGGACAGTTGTTGCGACCGGATAACGGCCGGATAACGTAAAAAACTTGATTCATTTGTCGTGCCAATGGTGAATAATTTTGCAGGGCGTGTTTTTACGGTTGCGTCTACTGGTAGCGGTTTTGAATCACAGGCAACCAGGGTAAAAATGACAGCTGCCATCACAAAAATCTTGTCTAAACGCAGATTGAAAAGCCGAGCGTTAGAGCACTTACGAGTTCTCATGGTGTTTCTCTTTTCTTTGGTGGTCGATGAAATTTGTAAATTGAACGCAAGGGTACCTGTTAACCGAAGGGAGTACAATTGTTCTCGAAAGTTGGGTGTTTTTGCCAAAGAAACCGGATATTGGCGACAAATAATAAACTTTGGCGGGGACGAAAAGTCTGTTTTCTCGTACGGCTAGGTTATGGGCATAATATCGTGATTCGATGGCTACTTAACATTTTTTTACAGAATAAGAAATCCGATAGAGTCGGTGTGATTTGGTTTAATTTGCCCAGATAGAGGCTCGAAGAGAACATAGTGTAACCTTTGCTGCTATGTATCTATAGTGATTGTTCTTGCGGATTGGTTGGCAAAATCGCGAGAAATGTAATCTAGCCCGACAAAAAGAGCCAGATTTGAGACCGGGTAATCAATAGTGAGATGATTTATTTTGGCAGCGCTGTAGTCTGTTGTTGAATGCCGGTAGAAAATGTTTACTTAACGTGACTGGCTAATGTTTAATATCGTTATCCCGTTATCCCGTTATCCCGTTATCCCGTTATCCCGTTTTTCAGTCTACATATCGAGTCGTGGAAGATTTTTATGCGTTGGCATGGAAATAGAAAAAGTAGCAATGTTGATGATCGACGC
>JBLHNZ010000113.1:0-10137 GCA_047623245.1 Oceanicoccus sp.
ATCGAGTAATTCTCCAACGTCATCGAGTCCACTGGTCATCGTCTCTATGGTATTGACCACAGCTTCGAGGGAGGACCGTTCGCGCCCAAGCTCCTGCGCCTTATCTGGATTATCCCAAACACCAGGCTCCCCTAATTCGAGTTCAACCTCTGCGAGCTGCTCTTTTTTGGAATCATAGTCAAAGATACCCCCTAAGAATTTCCGTTCTTTCAGACAAATCTTTTATGGTCTGTTTTATACCTGCAACTTCTAACATGGATTCGCGCTCTTAGGACCGTCGTGTAAACGCGGTATTCTACCGTATGCTCAAAGCTAAATCTAATGAGAAACACTCATATTATTTCAGGCAGGAATTAACATTAGAAGATCACTGGACACGGAAGTCTCGTGGCCAACAAAGAGAATTGTAGATCGACTCAACTGGAAAAGTGGATTTCATCTTCAAAGGTGATAGAAACCCACTAAAGCCGATTTATCTATATCGCTCTTACAACATGAAACACAGCCACAGTGATAAGGAATTCCAGAGTCAGTGACAAGATAAGGGACTACTCTAAAACTCGGGGCCATTACCTCACTAGAAAGATATGCCCAATAGATTCAAGATTTTAGTATTGCCATAACAGCCTGCGCATGCTCAGCAGCTTCGCGACCAAGATGAGTCAGATACCCTCCATCCACCTGCGTAATAAGGCCTTTGTTGTGCAGGCGCTCCACGGCGGTAATCACTTTAGAGTCCGCATCGTGCTGATGAACTTTAATCCCTACCTGCGTTGTATTTAGATCATACCTTGTAAGAATATTGAGCTCTTCTATCAGTTCAGGTTTATAGGGCATATGAATTCCTTATTATATAAAGATTGACAAAAATAGACCGAATCGCAACTTGACCCGGTTAATGAGCCGTCACACCATCAAAACATCATGGCCGCAACGCTTCCGCATACTGTCATCACAAACAAAAACCACTTTAACGTCGAAGCCTTCGCTGTTATAGCGAATTTAACAGCAAAATGAGCTCCTGTCATCGTACCACACGCTAATATCAAACCGGGAAGCCATCGTATCTGATCTTGCCAGGCAAAAATACCAAGCGCGACCAATGTAAACGCAAACGAACATACAACCTTTAGTGCGTTGGTCCGAACTAAATCGTAGCGCAAAGTACCCGCTAACGCAGTGATTAAAATAAACCCAACGCCAGCTTGTACAAATCCCCCATAAAAACCGGCGATTCCTAGCCAAAGCCAAGCCAAGGGTCTTTCATTCATTTTAAATGGCCTGGTGCCTTCTGGCACTGAAATAACTCCAGGCCTCAATAACATCACCAACGTCATACTAATCATTGCGGCCAAAAGCAAAGGCTTCAAAACGCCTGCCGGCGCAAATGAAGCAGCGATGGCTCCTAGGACTCCGCCGATCAAAGTGGGTAGCATGATAGGGCCAAGATCATCGACCGGCAATTTCCCATGTTTCTTAAATCCCAGACCAGAAACTAAGGATTGCATCACAACACCCACTCGGTTGGTGCCATTGGCGATGTCGGCGGGCATACCCATTATCATCAAAGCCGGAAGCGTCAGATTTGAGCCGCCTCCCGCTAGCGTATTAATCACTCCGGCAACAAGTCCGGTGCCGACCAATATGACTGCCTGAGCAAAACCTATATCCATCTATTTCTCAAATTATGAAATCAGCAAAAACATTGCCATAATAACATCAATAGCTTTGCTAACTGCAAGTGCGCATCTCTTCAACTTTAGGGTTCCGGCGATAAACTGCAGCAACCGGAACACGATAAACCAACCAACAGGTAAATAATGCAATTATCATTGACCGAAGAACAAGCCATGATCCGGCAAACAGCGAGACAATTCGCCGAGAATACACTACAAACTAATGCTGAAAGTCTTGACCGCAACGAAGGCCGGAGCGTTTTTTTGGAAAATATTGAAGCCCTAGCCAAACTTGGGTTCATGGGTCTAAATGTTGACGCCATCTACGGTGGGACTGAAGCGGGAACGGTCGCCTTTAGCCTATCCATTACCGAGCTGGCTAGAGTATGTGCAGCTACCGCAGTTACTACTTCCGTAACCAATATGGTTGCTGAAGTCATTCAGTCCATCGGCAATGAAGAACAAAAACTAAATTATCTGCCAAAAATTTGCAGTGGAGAGTACTCTGCGGCTGGGTTCTGCCTTACGGAAGCCGGTGCCGGATCAGACCCCTCCGCAATGCGCACGACCGCTGTAAAGGACGGTAACGACTGGATTCTATGCGGCGAAAAAGTCTATATAACCAGCGCAGAATACGCCGGAGTTTTTGTCGTTTGGGCTGTGACCGACTCGAGTGCTGCAAAAGGCAAAGGTATTTCTTGCTTCTTAGTAGAGCCTACTACCGTAGGCCTGACAATTTCCAAACCAGAGAAAAAAATGGGCCAGAATGGCTCGGCGACTAATTCTGTCATATTTGATCGCTGCAGGATTCCAAACAGCTCTTTACTCGGCGCTGAAGGACAGGGGTACAAGGTCGCTGTAGGCGAACTAGCTGGCGGTAGAATCGGCATTGCATCCTTGGCACTCGGCATAGGTCAGGCCGCTATGGATTATGCCCGCGGCTGTATAGTTGAAAGAGAGCAATTTGGTCAGAAAATATCAAACTTTCAAGGGATACAATGGATGCTCGCCGATAGATTCACGGAACTTGAAGCTTCTCGACTTCTGATAATGCAAGCCGCTTACGACAAAGAACAAGGCCGCCCTTTCGGCACTTCTGCGTCTATGGCCAAATTATTTACCAGTGAAAAAGCTAATGACGCCTGTTATACCGCGCTTCAGATGATGGGAGGCGCCGGGTATATCCAAGACTACCCACTCGAACGGATGGCTCGTGACGTCCGTATAACGTCCATCTACGAAGGCACCAGCGAGATCCAGCGGGTCATCATAGCCAGGGATCTATTGAAATCTATGTCGTCACATCAGGAATGATCTTTGCGCGCTCATTTGAAAACACTAATGGCGGTCTAGATCTCTCGCATGTCTGTACCTAGTTCATAAAATGTCTCCCAGCTTGCCAGTGTACGAACACCATGGAGTAAGGTATTATTCCAACACGAATTTGTCCGCACATGAAACAACTCACAAAACTGATTTTGTGATCTCTAATACCTTAAGTCAATATGGAAATTAAGCTGAGCTATGAGCACATACCGATATAGAGTGATTTTTGATGCAACCTTGACAGGCGAGTTTGATCTCGAAACCTCTAAAGAAAGGTTTTCGAAAATGTTTAAGTTGAGCAATAACAAAACTGAATCTCTTTTTTCAGGGAAAAAGGTTACCGTAAAAAAAGATATTTCTGAACAAAATGCTCTAAACCTGATGCTACAAATCGCCAATGCGGGGGGAAAATGCTACCTGGAAAAAATGCATGAGGAAAAGGAAACCGCAGTCGACCGACGACAGCAAGCATACGATAAGCGCCGGAAATTCAGAAGAGGCCCTCGAGCTGGATCTATAATGCAAGATCGGCGTTTACACATAAGACGCAGCCCTGAAAAAGACCAGTATGAAGAACAAGTTCTATCCAAACAAAACATACCGATCGCTTTCGATGCCTACCCGCGAAGAATTCCGAAGCATTAAATTTTTGGCGCTACTGTAGGTATGGGCATTGATTTGAATTAAGGATAAATAGGCGCAACATTTGAACCAAGAGCGCCAATTAAGCGACATGTGGCAAATGTACAAACCAACTATTCTTAACAGCCTCTCAAGCAATTCAGGTTTTAAACATTCAAATAACGTATTCAACGCACCCCGTTGAAAACATTGACTACAGCGTGACCTCTACTATGACAAAGCAAACCGGAATACTATCTATAGATCAAGGAACGACGAGCAGCCGCGCTATCGTCTTTGACAGCAGTGGCAATATAATTTCCGTCGCCCAAAGAGAATTCCCTCAACTATTTCCAAATGACGGCTGGGTAGAACACGACCCGGAAACAATTTGGGAAAGTACGCTCGTCAGCGCAAATAATGCTTTAACACAAGCCAAGTTGGCCGGAGTAACCGTTGAGTGTATCGGTATAACAAACCAAAGAGAAACAACGATAGTATGGGACAGGGAATCGGGAAAACCCGTTTACAATGCTATCGTTTGGCAAGACCGCCGCACACAGAAACGATGTCAGGAGCTACTCGACAGAAACCTCGAAAATGATATACAAGCGAAAACCGGTCTGCTGATCGACCCTTATTTTTCCTGTTCCAAACTGGCATGGATCCTAGACAACGTAGAAGGAACACGGTCACTTGCCGAACAGGGGAAACTCGCTTTTGGCACAGTCGATTGTTTTTTGATCTGGCGTCTAACAGGAGGACTCTCCCATTTTACAGACGCTACAAATGCTAGCCGCACAGGATTATTTAATATCCACACACAACAATGGGACGAAGAGCTATTACATCTGTACAATATTCCTGCATCACTTTTACCTGAAGTAAAAGATTCAGCTGCGGAGTTTGGTGTCACCTCAAGGCCTCTGTTAGGCCAATCCATTCCTATTTTGGGCGTTGCTGGCGATCAGCAGGCAGCTGCTATAGGCCAGTGCTGCTTCGAGCCGGGCGCTATAAAAAGTACTTACGGTACAGGTTGCTTTGTGCTGATGAACACCGGTGAAGAGGCTTTTGTCTCGAACAATAGACTACTGACAACAGTAGCCTATCGCATCGGTGGCAAAACCACGTACGCAATAGAAGGATCAATCTTTGTCGCTGGAGCTGCCATACAATGGTTACGCGACGGATTAAGAATAATTCAAAATGCATCGGAAACAACCGCGTTAGCAGAGAGTCTCGACAGCAACCACGGAGTCTATTTTGTTCCGGCGCTGACGGGGCTAGGCGCCCCGTATTGGCAGCCAGACGCGCGAGGCGCGATTTTCGGTTTAACACGTGACACGGGTCCGGCTGAGATTGCGAGAGCTGCCCTGGAATCCGTCTGCTATCAAACATCCGACCTTTTTTCTGCAATGGCTTCAGACGGTGTAAACCCCTCTTGCATTCGTGTAGATGGAGGCATGGTAGCTAACAACTGGATGTCACAATTTCTCTCAGACATACTCAACCTACCGGTAGAGCGGCCCGTTGTATTGGAAACTACTGCACTCGGTGCAGCCTATTTAGCAGGCTACCAAGCAGGAATTTACAACAGTTTGGAGGAACTCGCAGAACAGTGGCGCTGCGGTAAAAGATTTGAGCCTTCCTTCAATGAAGAATCCCGTAATAAATTGATCGCCGGATGGCACAAGGCAGTCAACAAAGTATTAGAGTAAAACGTTTAGACGCTGGGATGTAGAGAAAACCGAAAAAACGGCCTCTAGATAGTGGGCCTTTTCAGACCCAATTTTTGCAAGCCAATGCCCTCAATCAATAAAAAAGAAGCAAGGCGCCATTGAACGAACTCTCTCTTTTCAAAAATTCCAACTGCTCCTGCTTCCAAAGAGAACAGCTGATAGTCAAGGGGGTTTCCGTATTGTTGTCATGTTGATGATGCAAAACGTCTAATCAGACAATTCAATGTTGTAATGAAGGGCGGAATCAGTATCATAGCGTTTTAATAAGAACATCATTATGCGAACAATCTTGGCGCGCTGCGCCCTACTTTTTGTCTCCTGTGGATTAATTTCGTGCGGTGAGCCCCGCCCTACTTTTGCTATTGCAACCGGTGGGCCATCGGGACTCTACTACCCTTTCGGAGGTGGAATGGCTTCGATTTGGTCGAAGCATCTGCCAGACGTAAACGTTAAAGCAGAGGTCACCGGTGGTTCGGTAACGAATGTGATTCAGGTAGCGCGCAAAGAAAGTGAGCTTGGTATCGCCATGGCTGACGTAGTGACCGATGCCTATTTGGGTCAAGGGAAGTTCTCTGAGCCATTGCCACTGAGAGTTCTCTTTCCCGCTTATCCGAACATCGTCCACATATTAACGCTACAAGATAAGGGTATTAAATTCGTTTCTGACTTTCGGGGAAAACGGGTTTCTCTAGGAGCGGCTGGTTCAGGTACGGCTGTTGCTGCTACGAATGTACTCACGGCCTTAAATATAGATATAGCAGACTTTGCACCGATGTATTTGAGCTTTGGGGAAACAACTTCGGCGTTAAAGGATGGTACTATCGATGCGGCATTTGTAGTGGGCGGCCTAGGAATCGCTGCAGTAACCGAATTAGCGGTAACACGAGATTTGTTTTTGGTCTCGCTTACAGCAGCCGAAATTAGTCGATTGAATTCAAAATATCCGGCCTACTCGGGCTACGAAATCCCTAGCGGCACTTACAAAGGAATCACTACCAATGTTCAGTCGCTAGGAATATGGAGCGCGGTTGTTGTGCATGAAGAAATGCCCGAAATACTGGCCTACAAATTGAGCTGTACTATCTATAAAAATCGAAAAGAGTTACTCAAGATATCTCAGGTAGCAAGAGCTATGACGTTAGACAACATACACCGAATTAGCGCCGTGCCACTACATCCCGGAACCTTAAGATTCTTAGATAGCGTAAAACGTACCCGCCCACCTGTTTCAAACGTACACTCTATAGGGACACCTTTAAACAACATGCCCCATGACAACATCGTCAGCGACTGTGCTTCCGCAAATGGATAATTCGACTAAGAAATACTGGTTTATGCCTAGTGCCATTTTAATAATGATTCTAGCGATTACCTTATCAGTATTCCAATTGTGGCAGCCGCTTGTCGGGTTTTTCCCTGCTGGTACGGTTCCTTACGAAAATATCTTTGGCTTACAACCGGCAACCTATTTTAGGCCTACGCATCTTGCATGGGTTCTTTGCTTAGGTCTTCTTGTCTACCCGCTAAAAATATCGCAACTGGGTCGATACTCACGATTGCCTGACGCTTCACTCATAGTGTTAGTATTGTGGTCTTCTTCGCGTGTACTGGCCTTTGATTACCAAGCCATCGATCATTTATTGTACGGACTGTCGTCCCTGGATTTCGTTGCTGGACTGATTTTACTTGCCTCCACTTTGGAAGTAGCCCGGCGCTCAGTCGGCACAATAATGATGATTTTAGGAGCGATGTTCATACTTTATGCAACCTTTGGTTTTTTGCTGCCCGATGTCGTTGCATCTCGCGGGTTTAGCTTTGAGCGAGTGGTCAGGTTTCAAGTATTCACCTCCGCTGGACTTTATGGCGCTCCTATCGGCATTGCTGCTGGTGCGGTTTTTAGTTTCGTGCTGTTCGGTGCTTTTTTACAAATAACAGGTGCAGGAAAGTTTCTTATAGACCTGTCCTTCGCTGCAGCGGGCCGTTACCGCGGTGGCCCAGCAAAGGCTAGCGTGCTTGCCTCAGCAGCTATGGGCTCTATTTCTGGCAGTGCTATAGCTAATACAGTCACTACCGGTTCCTTAACCATTCCCATGATGAAGAAGTTAGGCTACAAACCAGAACAAGCTGCTGGAATTGAAGCTGCTGCGTCAACCGGCGGTCAAATAATGCCCCCTATCATGGGTGCAGGTGCATTCGTAATGGCTGAATTTACGAAGACTCCCTATGCTGACATCGTGTGGATGTCTCTCGTTCCAGCAATACTATATTTCACATCCGTTCTATTGTACGTGCATCTCATGGCCGCTAAGGCTGGCTTCAAACCGATGCGTGGTCATCAGGGCGCATGGCAGGTCACGAAAGACGGCTTCCATTTTCTATTACCTATTATGTTAATCACGGCGCTACTACTGCGTAGCTATTCTCCTGTTCTAGTCGGCCTCAGCGGATGCGCTGCAGTCGTGGTCGCAAGCTTGCTCCGCGCTCATACGCGCATTAGCCTAGCAGATTTCGGAGACGCTTTAGCTCAAGGCGCAATCATGGCTGTGCCTATCTCCATGGCATGTGCAGTAGCAGGTATCGTCGTAGGAACAATCGGGCAAACGGGTATTGGTCTGCAATTTACCGAGTCGGTTGTCTCCCTCTCAAGCGGTCACCTCTGGCTTGCATTATTTTTGGTTACAATAGCTGCATTGGTATTAGGAATGGGGCTCCCTGCAACGGCTGCCTACATCGTTTTATCAATTATGACAGGACCCGCTCTACAGGAAATGGGGCTGGCACTAATCACCGCACACATGATAATCTTTTGGCTCTCGCAGACATCCAATGTAACGCCACCGATTGCGCTGGCGGCATTTGCCGGGGCAGGCATTGCTGGCGCGTCACCCATGCGCTCAGCGTTTGAAGCCTTTAAACTGGCGAATGGTTTATTTGTGATTCCACTTATGATGGCGTACTCACCCCTTCTACTTAGTGCAGACAATAGCTGGTCTGATGTTATTTTAGCTGGTGCTTTAACGTTGATCATAATAGTGTCTCTTGCGATCATACTGGAAAGATATCTCTTTACCGACGTTTCAAAACTATGGCGACTTATTGGCATGGCGAGTATCGGGCTAATTCTAGTTCCTATAGATTGGCTTCGTGCTGCTGGGTTCATCGGGTGTTGCAGTCTAATCGTGTATAACTATGTCTTAAGCCGGCGTTGACTATGCTGCGCGATAAGTGTGTTGCCGACCTCCTTAACCTACACTATAAAATAATACCTTAGTGACGAAAAGTTTGCGGCCGCGCGCGCTGACGCAGGCGATCACCTGTTATAATTTGGGAAAATCTATCGAAGAGTTCAAACAATTACATATGATAGCGTTAACTAAACTAAATAAACTCATTCTATGACAGAGCGAACTCCAGAAGAGAAACTCGAATATCGACTAGTTAAAGCGCTGACCCTACAAACGCCTGTAGTTCTAATGGGTAATTTGTTTTTAGCGGTAATCAACGCTGCTCTTTTCTGGGAGAGACTCGAGCATTTGTACTTGTACGCTTGGTCGATAAGCCTCTTGGCAGTCGGACTACTAAGATGGTTATCAGCCTCCGCTTTCCATCACTACAATCAAAAGCTCTCTCTTAGTCAGTGGCAACATTTCTTCGCGGCAACTTCTTTTTTGCAAGGACTCGCATGGTGCTTGTTATGCATTTATGCCAGCACAATTTTGGATTTTACCGGAATAACTGTGATCGTCATTACTTTAGCCGGTCTTACAGCAGGCGCAGTAGCTTCGACGTCATCTTCCGTTTATTCATTTCTCTGTTTTTCAGTACCTACTTTGTTACCAATTGGGTTCATTTTGATCGGCAATCAAGAATCTGAAATTCGCACCGTCGGATTTTTGATATGTCTGTTTTTTGTACTGACTTTGAGACAAGTAATCACCATTAACTCTCTTTTAAGGGAAAGCTACGGCAGTAGTATCGAACTAGAAAAATCAAAAAACCGCTCTGAACAACTATCAAACGAGCTCTACAAATTGTCGACAATGGACGCCCTTACCCTAGTTGCTAACCGTCGTGGATTTGACGAGGCTTTAGATCGAGAGTGGTTACGAGCGAAACGAACCAGTTCAGAAATAACTTTGATAATGATTGATGTCGACTACTTTAAGAGCTTCAACGATTCCTTCGGCCACCAAATGGGAGATGAATGCCTAAAGAAAATTGCAACGGAACTGACAATGCACGCAAGACGAGCTGGCGATCTTGTAGCACGCTATGGCGGCGAAGAATTCGCTATTATTCTACCGAATATGAATGAAAAAGAGGGGCTTGTTATAGGCCAAAATGCCTGCGATGGAATTGCCAACCTAAATATACGACACCCATCGTCCCAAACTGCTAAGGTGATTACCGTGAGTGTCGGCGTATATAGCCTCACCCCAAACCAGCTGAAGGACAGCAGGCAGTTGATCAGACATGCAGACCATGCTCTTTATAAGGCCAAAGCTAACGGACGTAACCGAGTCGAAAATGGCACTTATTAATCTGTAAAAAGCCAAAACGCCTATAAATTACGATCATTAAGCTTGAGTCACTGGTAAAGATAACACTAATCACTGACTCGGGAATAATTTGGGTTGCATTGGCTGCGAGAACGAAGATTTTCATTAACAGGGAACACTGATGGTAGCGGTGAACCACACGAACAGTTTTGGGTAAAAGAAGCCACGACAAAAAAAGGCCTTTAAATGGGGGTTTACCTATCGGAGCTGGACTTT
>JBLHNZ010000114.1:0-10094 GCA_047623245.1 Oceanicoccus sp.
TCACAGGAATCGTCATTGACAATGATATTAGACCATCGTCTTATTGGGGGGGAACTGCAGTTATTTATATCGACCCTGCCTATCTTTGTCTTACCGGCGCGGAGTGTGCAACGACCGCGACCGAAGACGATTATAGATCTGATTTTGGAGACAGTCTTTCCTATCAGCAGTTTTGGCGTTATGTACTAAACGACGATTATGCATCGGATTACGACACACCGGTAGGTGAAGAAATTTATGATATCGACGATATACGCTATGAGCTCGCCGCGTTACTCTTTCACGAATTGGCTCATGCCAACGATTATATTCCCTCATCGACGATCGATCAGCTGTACCGTAACGAGACGCCGTATAGAAATATTTCCAGCATCAGCGCTTATCATTCAGCGTACAAACTTCAGATTCAATCCCCGCTTTTCTCGTCAACAATGTTTGACCTTGCCGCCGTCAACTTTCGAGGAACAATCGCTTCTTTGTATTTAAAGTCACTCAGCGCGACGCAAGTCAGTACCTTGTTCGAATATGACGGAGCAAACGATGAATACAATTATAATTCGGCTAGAGAAGACGTTGCTATGCTCTTCGAAGAGGTGATGATGAAATATCATTTCGATATAGATCGAGATATCGCTTTTGTAAGAAAGCTGGAAGATTCGACGGATTCGTGCAGTGATTATATAGTAGACTGGGGACGGAGAAATCGTGTTGCAACAGAACTGGTCAAAAATCGAGCTAAGCTGGTTGTCGATACCATATTGCCTGATAACGAGATGGAAGCTTTTTTCCTAAATTTAACGCAGCCCATCAGTATGAGAGCTGGAGAAGATTGGTGCGAAAATCTCGTGCAGGACAGCCTGAGCGACAAAGCAACGCCAAAACGAAGTTCTACCGGTAATCGCACTCCTTGGAATGACATGCGAAAACGAAGATATCGTTAGAAAATGTCAAGTTTTGTCAATCGAGGTGGGGGCTTGGTTACGCACGTCTATTCGGAGACTCTGTTCCTGTCGAAATTAAAATGAATCAAGAGACCTGTAATCAAATTTTTGAACCCCAAAAAGCACGGTATAATCTATGTTTAAGCAAGGTTTTATGATGTTGTGTAGCAGCTTAAAGACGCTTAGTAATCCTTTGTTTTTTTCTATGCTATTGGCGGTCAGTAGCAGTTTCGCCGACCCCTATATAGTTGAAATTATTGACCAAAATGGAGACCCCGTAACTAACGCCGTCGTTGTTAACCCAGTAGCAGCGGTTAACCCGGGTGATGTTGGTAACGAGAATTCTGCTGCCATGATGGATCAGATAAACAAACAATTTGTGCCGTTTGTTCTCGCTATTAGAAAAGGACGAAACGTCGTTTTTCCCAATAGTGATAATATTCGTCATCATGTTTATTCTTTTTCAGATACAAAACGATTTGAAATTAAGCTCTATGCCAATAGACCCAAAGCCCCGATCAACTTTGGGAAAAAAGGGTTAGTGGTGCTCGGCTGCAATATTCACGATTCTATGATTGGCTATATTTTTGTCTCTGAGTGGTCTGACTTCGCTGTCAGTAATGAGAATGGATTTGCGTTACTTGGAGAACAGGCTGCGGCACCCAAAGAAATGCTACTGTGGCACCCCTGGAGCAAAGATCCCCAGCAGGTAACAAAAATCGAGATCGATCAGTGGTCAACAAGTGGCACGCATCAAGTCAGCTTAGATATAAATAAACCTCGAGAAAAATCTCGCTTCATACGATACCGCAGGTGAAAGAGAAAGATCGATGAAAATTAGTTTACGACGGAAAATATTATTATTGTTTTTGGGCTTGCTCGTTATTAGCGCCGTGGCAACCATTGGCGCGGTTATATTGGCTACCAATAACAACGTCAAGATTCAGGCAGAGGAAAAACTTTCTGTCGGTCAGCGCGTTTTTGAACAATTGATGATAGAACGTGGCAATCAGCTATTCGATTCAACGGCAATTTTAGTCGCCGATTACGGCTTTAAAGAAGCCGTTACTTCCAATGATACTGCAACAGTGCAATCGGCCTTGGAGAACAACGGGTCGCGTATTAATGCAGATCTTATTTTACTTTTGGGGTTGGACGGAGCGACGATTAATTCTGCCAGCCCTCGTTCGAATCCCTCAGTGAAAGATTTTTCTTTTTCAAGTTTATTAGCAGCAGCAGAAAGAGAGGGAGGCGTTTCTGCGATTGTATTAATCAACAAGCAAATCTATCAATTGGTCATGTTGCCAGTTAAAGCACCTATTGCCGTCGCGTGGGCGGTTGTCGGTATTCATATCGACAATGAATTTGCGAATCAACTTAAGGAATTGACAAACCTAAACGTCAATTTTGGCGGAGGGTTGGGAAATGATTTGTCTGTAGAAGTGTCAACCGTGGCGGAAGCGTCAATGATGGATAATGAATTATTCAATAGAAATGATTCAATGTATATCGCGATAGAACGTAACGATGAGGATTACCTGACCCTACCCGTTCAGCTGGCAGATACAGATCAATATCGCGTTGAAGCTTTGTTGATTACATCACTTACTGAGGCTAATGCTCGCTTTCTCTCGTTAAAACTACAGATGATATTGATTGCAAGCGTGACCTTGTTACTGTCGGTGATTTGTACGTTTTTTATCTCTCGCAATGTGACTCGTCCGATAGCAAAATTAGTGGCCGCTGCGCGGAGAATTAGTGCGGGTGATTATCAGCAGCCGATACTGCCTGGTGAAAGTGGCACAGACGAAATTGGCGTGCTGAGTGATAGTTTTCACACTATGCAACAAGGTATCGCGCAAAGAGAAGAACAGTTATCGTTTCAGGCATTTCACGATGGCCTCACCGGTATTGCCAATCGCAGTTTAATTGTGCAACGCCTTGTTGAATTGTTGAAAGACCCAGACACATCATCCATTTCAGTATTGCGCATCAATATTATTCAGTTCAAGCAAGTTAACGATACGTTCGGGTACAAAGTAGGAGACTCTCTTCTCAAATCGCTTGCTGAAATATTAGTCTCTTGCAGCGGTGATCGTAATTTAACGTCGCGTCTCAGCGCCGATGAGTTTGCCGTTTTGCTACCTAACAAAAGTTCGGAGGGTGTCGCGGCGGGCGTGCTTGGTTTGCAGCAAGCTATACGGCAACCTTTAGCAATTGATGACGTAAATGTGAAAATCAGTATTAGCATTGGTATGGCGTCTTATCCGGAAGATGGTGAGCAGGCAGAGCAATTGCTGCGACGTGCTGAAATAGCGCTTAATAAAGCTAGGGAGAAGAAACTGAGCTATGTTGTTTATGAGCACGGACAAGACGAAGATCATTTGCGTCAAATCACCTTAGTTAACGACCTGAAAATCGCACTAGAGAAAAACCATTTGGCTATGTACTACCAGCCTAAGGTTGATGTTAAATTAGGTCGAGTAACTCAAGCGGAGGCACTGCTGCGCTGGATTCATCCAGAATTGGGTTTTGTTTCCCCAGAGGAATTTATCACCCTCGCCGAACAATCGGGGCTTATGCCGGCGTTAACAACTTGGGTGTTAGAAACGGTATTTTCACAGGCTTTACAGTGGCAGATTAACAGTATTGATGTCGCGATTGCCGTTAACCTGTCTGCCTATGACTTAATTGAAACTTTTCCGGAAATGATAGAAGCGTTGCTTGTCAGGAAAGGTCTGAAAACCGATCGAGTTATCCTAGAGATCACGGAAAGTGCTGTAATGCAGAATCCCGAGGAAGCGATCAGAGTATTACACCGCTTACGGGATATCGGATTCAATTTGTCCATTGATGATTATGGAACAGGATATTCGTCACTAGCACAGCTAAAAAACATGCCTGTCAATGAGTTAAAAATAGACAAGTCTTTTGTAATGCGTCTCGATGAAGATGAACATGATCAAGCCATTGTCAGTTCGACAATTAAGCTCGGCCATAATATTGGCTTAACCATCGTTGCCGAAGGCGTGGAAACGCTAAATACTTACCGTTTATTGGAACGCTGGGGTTGTGACAAGTTACAAGGTTATTATATTAGTCGCCCGGTTCCTGTTGAAGAATTTGAGGCTTGGCTGGAAACGTATGAATATGAGCCCCCAGAAAACGATGTAAGCTGAAAA
The DNA here is from genome assembly GCA_047623245.1 of Oceanicoccus sp. Lineage (GTDB taxonomy): Bacteria > Pseudomonadota > Gammaproteobacteria > Pseudomonadales > Dasaniaceae > Oceanicoccus. Next base: position 4,124 of record JBLHNZ010000114.1, read on the forward strand.
GTGCAGCGCTTTATTATGTGCTGCTTTTCTCGAAATACACGATCATCGTTTTAGTCTTCTTGTATTAAATTTTACCCTTTGAGTAATCCTACCTTTAGGTCTTTAGCTTCATCAATCACCTTGCCTTGATGAATAACAAGCCCATCGGCAATTTTAGATCAATGGTTTCTTAATGACTCGTTTGATATGAAACTGATAACTGATTGCCCCTGCATCAGGATAAATCTGCCCGTTAAATTTAACCTTACCAACGCCCGCCCTTTACCGGGTAACCACTGTCCAACCCAAAAACACACCTAATAACTGCAATAGGGCATCGAGCCCTAAATAACCGGGCATAGCCGGATCGCCTTTAACGTGGCAACGGAAAAACCAGTGGTCTGGATCAATTTGCAAAGAAGCGTCAAGCAGCCCCTCGCATAACGCCCTCCGGTACTTGCAATATGACTAATGGTCTCAATCATCAATATGTCGGATTGAGGCGGTTGGGCGTTACCTTCTCCAAAAAAACCGCCATCCGCCATTGAATGTAGGAATGAACGATACTGGATAAACAGCTAGTTGCAGGAAGCTGCTGCACTGACAGTTCGAAGCGCTGTTTCCCAGAGCCTTCTAATACCGGTTGAAATGGTTGATATGACGAAGCCAATGAGGTTCCCTTTTTCCGCAGCAGACAAGGATAACACCGCGAGTCACAGTCGAGAGTGCGGTACTGAAGTACGGTGTCAAACCAGAGGGACATAACGATGTTTTCTCTACACTTTTATATTAGGTGCTATACAGCGTGATGTAATCGGGCGCTTTGATAAAGTGACTAAATAAGTGTGTGATCGTCAAATACCGGGTTGGGTGAGTTTTCCGCGCTGGCCTGAAAGACTTCAACGGATGCTGCAGCCTCTTTAATATCCTCAAAGCGAGCGATATGGAACAATGCATCGCCTTCATTGACCAAGGGGATGTTGGTTCGTCCTATTACCAGACCATTGTATTGTGCGTTAACGGGATATTCTGTTGGGTCAAATAGGTTAGACGGGTCTGATATGACACCCAATAGATCGCCTTGACGGACTCTAGAACCAAGGGCGGCAACCGATCGCAATATACCGCTCTCCGGTGCTCTTTCCCAACTGCTTGAACGCGCGACAAAGGGTTCGTTGCGTTTACTTTTACTTTTTGCCGGTGTCAGCATGTTCAGCTTACGCATCACCGACAAAATTCCGCGTACTCCCGCTCGAATGGATAACTCGTCAAAACGTAACGCTTCACCGGCTTCATAGAGCAGCACTTTCACTCCATACTCAGCAGCCGATTGACGCAGAGATCCATCACGTAAGTTTGAGTTGAGTAATACGGGGACCGCAAAAGCGTCGGCGAGTTCTTTGGTTTCTGGGTCGTCTAGGTTGGCGCGAATTTGGGGTAGATTGGAGCGATGTAGCGCACCGGTATGCAAGTCGATGCCATAGTCGCACTGCTGCACAACTTCCTGCAAAAATATATGAGCTAGCCTGGCGGCCAGTGAACCTCGACTGGATCCCGGAAAAGAACGGTTCAAGTCACGTCTATCTGGCAGGTAGCGAGAGTGTTGGATAATACCAAATATATTTACCACAGGAATGACGATCAGCGTGCCGCGCAAACGCTTGAGTGCACTGGTAGTGAGCAAGCGTCGAGTAATCTCGACGCCGTTAAGTTCATCACCGTGAATAGCTGCGCTGACAAACAAAACGGGGCCACTGGTTTTCCCGCAAATCACCTGCAGCGGGATATTGACATCAATATGGGTGTATAGCTTACCAATCGGCAGCTCAATAACCCGCTGTTCACCCGGCTGTATTGTGATGCCATTAATCGTCACTGGTTTGTTTTTAGTTGCCATAGAAATAAAGGTTATCCTTTGCCACGAGTGCGGGTTTTATTGGGTTTAGCGTTTTTTTCGATGAAGTCGATAATCATTCCGGCAACATCTTTATGAGTCGCTTCTTCGATACCTTTTAATCCGGGCGAAGAGTTCACCTCCATGACGAGCGGGCCTCGACTGGATCTTAGTAAATCGACGCCACACACATTAAGCCCCATGATATTTGCCGCTTTAACAGCTGTAGCTCGCTCGGCGGGCGATAGTTTGACCAGTTTTGCTGAACCACCTCGATGCAGGTTAGATCGAAATTCGCCCTCAGGAGCTGTCCTTTGCATTGCAGCAATGACCTTACCACCTACGACAAAACAGCGAATATCGCTGCCTCCAGCCTCTTTAATAAACTCCTGAATAAGGATGTTACTTTTTACTCCCATGAAAGCCTGAATAACACTTTCTGCCGCTTTCTTAGTCTCGGCCAGTACCACTCCAATACCTTGAGTGCCTTCCAGAAGTTTAATGACTAGCGGTGCACCGCCGACCTCTCGAATTAGGCCAGCCACATCGTCCGGTGAATTGGCGAAGGCTGTTACTGGTATGCCTACTCCTTTACGCGACAATAGCTGAATGGAGCGCAGCTTGTCTCGCGAGCGAGAAATAGCAACGGACTCGTTGACGCAATAGGTGCCCATCATTTCAAACTGACGTACTACCGACGTTCCGTAAAAACTTACAGAAGCGCCGATGCGAGGAATCACCGCATCGAAGTCACCAGGATTAAATTCCTCATCTTTGAAGTGCATTGAGGGATTGTCGGTGCCCATATCCATAAAACAGCGAATATGATCGATGACACGGACCTCGTGATTTCGTTCTTTGGCTGCTTCAACCAGGCGATTGGTGGAGTACAGTTTCGCGTTCCTTGATAGAATGGCAATCTTCATGGTTTCTCCTGAGCTTTTAAATTCGTTTCTCTGATAAGTCTATTGGACTGTCTGAATAGCCAGAAAGTTACATCTATGGCCTGCCAAAAAGATAGGACGCCGCCGGGTCGACACAATATAAACCGTTCAAGGCGGTGCGCCCAAGTAACATACGAAACTTCATGGTGTCACGATTGGTCAGCGTGATCTCTACCATTCGGTGTAGGTCGCCAATAACGAGTGTCGTTTCTATGACAAAACGATACTCTGAATGACCGCCGGAATCGGTGATTGCGCGCTCTTCCAGCACCGCAGCATCACAGATGATTTCAGTTTCACGGTCATTCTGATTAGGATGAATACCAAACTTGACTCGGCGCTCATCACCCTCATGGTAGGGTTCAACGAAGTAGGCATGCAGGGCAGATGTTCGTGCCCCGGTATCGACCTTTGACTTGATTAATGATATTCCAAGGTTTGGAAGGCTGACCCATTCACGCCAGCCTAGAGTGATCAGCTCCGATTGTTTAATCGAAGGGTTTGCGATATTCGAGCACATGATTGATTGTTCTCTGCAGTCATAAAATATACTGGCTTCTAGAGAGCGTAGGAGTTCTTCGGAAACCATTGTTTTTGATTAAATTTTGGTGCAGGTGACATCGGTCTTAAGTGTCCCAAGCTTTCGTGTATTGCGGTCCTCTGTGCAAACATCTTTTCATGCTTAGCCTACTCATTAAGATATTCGAGTTGTCCTAACATGGCAACACTTATGTACTCATACAGATCGATTGGCTGTCTATTATTGTGTTGTGCATACAGTGCGTCATACAAGGTGCATTTCGAGACAGTGTTGGCCGTCATTGCTGCGCATTTAAGCGATTAGTCGCAAGAGTGGTTACGCCGCCATAGTGTAAAATTACTCCATATGATGAAATTTCCAAGCGTCAGTCTCATTCTGCTGGCGACTTATTGCCAGACTAATCCTAAACCGATATTGAAATCCCGCCGAGAACTCTATTGATTTCAATATGGCCTTAGGGTTAGTCTGGTAGGCATTACACAACCATTAGTCAGCTATCTGTCAACTAGAAAAGTAGCCACCAACGCCCTATGCAACCTTTAATATCTGAATTTTTACATCCCAATATCGACATATCTGTCGAACAGCTCACGGCACATTTTTTGTCAGATTATGCCTCGCAGCGTGAACCACTGCGGAACCCACATTTGGAAATGCCGGTCAGTGAAGGCGTTAAAGCCTCTTCCTCTGCCTCGGCAGTGTTGATCGTATTTGTGGAGGAAGACGACCAGCTGAAAGTACTGGTGACCAAACGCAGTGCTAATATTCGCTTCGGGGGGCACATCTGCTTTCCCGGTGGAAAAGTTGATGATGACGATAAAAATGCCGTGGATACAGCGCTGCGCGAGGCACATGAAGAGATAGGTTTAGAGCCGCATCGGGTCAAAATACTCGGTAGTTTGGGGGAATATTTTACCCAAACGGCTTTTCGGATAACCCCTGTGGTGGGTATTGTCGAGGCGCCTTTTTCAATCCAGAATAACTTGACGCCTTGCGATGCTGAGGTTGAAGCGATTTATACGCTACCCGCCCATTTGCTGTTTTCCAGTAGCGCTTACGATTTACATAAGTTCGATTACGCCCCTGCGCATAGTCGTGGCCACTATTCGCTAAGTTACGACGACGCAGATACCTCTTTTCGCGTATCGGGTCCTACCGTATCAATGATGATGGGCTTGTACGAAGATCTTTTAAAGTCGCAAGGTTTACTTATTTCGACAGATCAGGATTGAATGGATGGAAACCTTTGTACCGCCGCGTCTGCTTAGAAATGCTCATGTACAGTCCATTTTATCGAGTACCGTGCCACGAAAGTGGTTCTTAAAACGGAGTGCAAAATTACTGATTCAAACGTCGCAACCCCACATTATTGATTGTGGAGACGGTGTGCGGCTGCAAGGTGAGTACAGTTGTCGTTCGGAAAATGATAAAGGTCTGGTTATTTTAATTCACGGTTGGGAAGGCAGTGTCGACTCCTCATACATCGTGTCGAGTGCCAACGCTTTGTTTAAGGCCGGGTTCAATATTTTCCGACTCAATTTACGCGACCACGGCGATACGCATCATCTCAACGAAGGACTATTTAATAGTGTCCGACTAGCGGAAGTGGTGAATGCTGTTGTCGCTATTGGTAAACAGTTCGAGCACTCCCGGTGCTTTTTGGCGGGTTTTTCCTTGGGTGGAAACTTTGCTTTGCGGGTAGCGACACAGTTACAAAACAGAGACATTGAGCTGCGTAAAGTGGTGGCGGTTTGCCCACTATTGAACCCTGTTAAAACGATGGCGAGTCTCGAAGACGGCCTATTTGTTTATCACGATTACTTTCATAAGAAGTGGCGTCGATCACTTAAGAAAAAGCTAGTACATTATCCGCAATTAGCTTACGGAGAACAGTTGGCTCAGTTAAAAACGCTCCAGGCGATGAATGAGTTCTTTGTACCGAATTTTACCTCTTTTGACAATCCTCAATCCTATCTTGCCGCGTATGCTATTACCGGTGATGTTCTGCAAAATATCTGTGTCCCCAGTCATATTGTTAGTGCCGAAGACGATCCGGTCGTGTTATCGAAAGACTTAGATGAACTGATAAGTCATCCAATGCTGAGCGTCGAGCTTACTCGCTATGGCGGACATTGTGGTTTTCTGCAAAATTACCGTTTACATAGTTGGGTAGACCAGCGCTTAATAAGCCTGTTTGGACTCGAGAAATAGTTGGAATACCGCGCTCGTTTCGAGCCCGGTCTTAAAAACGATATAGTGAAAAGCCTATATTCTAATACTCCTATTCAAGGCGATTCGCCTAGCTAGTGCCCATCCAGAAACTTGTCGTTGCGAGCGAAGCGCGGCAATCTCAGGGTGCAGGTTGTACATTATTACCTGCATTGGAGCGGCCTGCAGGACATTGCCGCGCTAACGCTCGCAATGACAGTATTTTATAGTTTTTGGATAAGCTCTAGGCACTAGCTAGTGCCCATCCAGAAACTCGTCTTTGCGAGCGAAGCGCGGCAATCTCAGGGTGCAAGAGTGACCATTATTACCTGCATCGGAGCGGCCTGCTGGAGATTGCCGCGCTACCCGCTCGCGATGACAATATTTTATAGTTTTTGAATAAGC
>JBLHNZ010000115.1:0-10077 GCA_047623245.1 Oceanicoccus sp.
TACCATCGCAGATCGCCAGGCGTTGACGTTGATTCGTCCTGTTGTTGGGTCGTAGACATTCCCATAGGTTCTAATGGCTTGTTCCCAGGCATTCTCGAAAACATAGTTAGGCAAAATTTCGTAGCCATTTTTCCTAAGATACTTTTTGACAAGAGACTTAGTTCTCCGCTCTCCTGATTTTAGATGAGACCCAACAGGTGCTCCGATCGAAACAGGTGCCAGTACGACTTTTTTGATTGCGTTTTTTTCCACTCTCTCTTTTTCGTATTGAAAGGGGAAAACGGTAGGGTTATAGCGATCAAAAGTGCTTGTGCATGAAACAATAGTGCTGGAAACGATGAGTAGGGTGGCAACAAACAGTATGATACGCACTAGAAAAAATCCTCGGCTGGCAAATGTTAAAAGCCAAGTCTAACAACCCGTTGAATCGAATAGAAGCAATAAAACTGTCGAGCATCGATTAGCGATACATTTGAGCATTTTTGCAGAAAAAAGGAGGTAGAAATTGTTATTACATAGTACTTATAAAGGAACTGATTCACTCGAAGAGTCGACTTCTAGCGTGATATTGCTTCACGGTTTATTTGGGATGGCCGATAACTTGGGTATGGTTGCTAAACCTTTATCTGAAAGCTTTCGCGTTTATAGCTTGGATTTGCGCAATCATGGCCGATCCTTTAGGGCGGGGTCAATGCTATTTTCAGAAATGGCAGGAGATGTTGAGCGTTTCATGGATAGCAAGGGCATTTCCTCTGCCTACCTCATTGGCCACTCTCTAGGGGGTAAGGTAGCTATGCAGACGGCTTTGCAGGCGCCAGAACGAGTCAAGGCCATGGTGGTTGCAGATATTGCGCCGGTTGCCTATGTCGGTTCGCACGACGAGGTGTTTGCTGGGCTGAGGGCAATCGATCTGCCTTCCATCAATAGCCGGCGGCAGGCAGAAACGATATTACGTGACTATATCGTTGATCCAGGGGTGAGGTTGTTTCTCATGAAAAGTCTTTACAAAGATCGAGCCGGGGTGTTCGCATGGCGTATGAATGTTGAGGCCCTTCATGCTTGTTATGAACAAATGCGTTTTGCGGTTCAAGCCGAAAAGCCGTTCTGCGGGCCGACATTGTTTATCAAAGGAGAACAATCACAATATATAACCGAGCAACATCGCGACGCGATTGTGAATTTATTTCCAGCCGCAAAAATAAAAATCATTCAAAACACCGGGCATTGGTTGCACGCTGAAAAGCCCGTTGCCTTTAACCGGCTTGTTAAGAATTTTTTAGAAGAAAACTAAAGTTAAAAAGAATTGAAAGGCGTCGAATGTTAATTGCAAATTGTCGTTGACCTGTTAAGAAGCACTTCGCTATGAAAGTAAGAGTTCATAGCGAAGTGTTTTCAGCTTCTAGATGATTTCAATCGCTACTGCTAATGCTTCTCCGCCGCCAATACAGAGGGCGGCAACACCTTTTGACTTGCCTTGCTGTTGCAGAGCGTGCATTAGTGTGACAATTATTCTGGACCCAGTAGAACCTATTGGATGCCCCTGTGCGCATGCTCCACCGTAGACATTCACCTTGTCCGAATCCAGGTCTAGGCCTCGAATGGCAAGCATCGTAACCATTGCAAATGCTTCGTTGATCTCCCACAGGTCAACGTCGGTTTTCGACCATCCAGCTTTAGACAGCACTTTTTCGATAGCTCCGATCGGTGCGGTCGTAAATAATTCTGGTTGATGAGAGTTTCGAGCGTGAGCAACAATACGTGCTATCGGTTTCAGATTTCGAGCTGTGGCTTCTTTCTCGCTTGTTAAAATTAGCGCTGAAGCACCGTCAGAAATTGAGCTAGAGTTCGCGGCAGTAATCGTACCATCTTTGGCAAAAGCGGCTCGCAAGGTAGGTATTTTGTCGAGCTGAGCTTTACCGGGTTGCTCATCTACGTTGACGATTGTGTCACCCTTTCGGCCGCTAATGGTGACGGGGGCCATCTCCGCGTCTAGAAAACCTTGTGCAATGGCGGCCTGAGCTCTCTTTGTTGATCTAATGGCATATTCATCCATGTCTTCACGGCTAATGTTTTTTTCGTCAGCGGTAGATTGAGCAAAACTTCCCATCATGCCACCGGTATAGGCGTCTGAGAGTCCGTCGACAAACATATGGTCATAAATAGACTTTTCTCCAGAACCAACGCCGCCGCGGGCATTAGGTATAAGGTGAGGGGCGTTACTCATGCTCTCCATGCCGCCGGCAAGCGCAATTTTACAGGTTCCCGCTTTGATCTGGTCGTGCGCGAAAATTGTCGCCTGCATACCCGATCCACAGAGTTTGTTAATGGTCACTGCTCCGACCGTGTTGGGTATGCCGCCGTGAATGGCCGCCTGCCTCGCGGGACCTTGTTTAAGACCGGCCGGTAAAACACAGCCCATGATTACTTCTTCAATGTCTCCAGCGTCTATGCCGGATCTTTCTACTGCCGCCTTGATGGCGGTAGTACCCAATTCGACGGCGGTAGCATTACTTAGAGTTCCTTGCAGGCTGCCCATAGGTGTGCGAGCGCCGCTTACAATTACAACTGAGTCTTCAGACATATTTAATTCCTGTCGCTGGAAATTGACGTGACCGAGGTTCTTTAATGATACCTCGAAAAATAGGGAGGCATATTTAGCCACAAGGCCCCCATAGATTCAAGGTTGGTGTTGTTTGAGTGTGGCTGTAAGGGATAAATTTTTGGGGGGGCTAATTGGGCGGTTAATCTGAGGGTATTTAGCGAAAAGATGTTCGTCGTGACAGTAAATTTCTCTAGTCGGATAATATCAGTAAACTTGTAGGGAAGCGTTCAGTATCAGTTTGTTAAGATCAAGGTTATGGTGGTAGAATGCAGGACTAAAATACTTTGGTACAATTCGCGTTTATATCTTTGCGTAACCTTAATAAACATGCTTTATTGGTTATAGGCTTTAAGGGGTCAGATAAGCAACGCTTAGATCTATTTTCGGCAATAGTCATTTGAAGGTGTTCGTTTTTCTATGTATGAACACCGGCAGAGAAGGTTGTCGATAAAAGCGGAGATTCGTGAAGTTTACAGAATGTGAACACAGTGATTGAAGCGAGTGCTTGGGTTGCTATTGCATCATACAAGAAAAAGTTGAATTGAATTTTTAAGAAGGGGATTTGGATGAAAAATTTTAATGGGGTACGGTTGCTTCTGCCTGTGTTAATGGCAACGGTAGCATCGACTTACGTATCTGCGCAAGATCGGCTCCTAGAAGAGGTTGTAGTCACTGCGACTAAGAGAGCGGCATCTGTTCAAGATATTCCGATCAGTATTAGCGCTGTCACCGGTGATAGGCTCGAAGATACAGGCATGCAAGATTTTGATGATCTAATTGGATCGGTTCCCTCTCTATCGCTTAAATCTTCTGGTCCCGGTCGAACGAAATTGAACATTCGCGGTATATCAGCTGCAACAGGCTTCGCTCCTACAGTAAGCTATTACATTGACGAAATGCCCATCTCAAGTATTTCGTCGGGTTCATCTACGTCATTTGCTCAAACCGTAGTCAGTCCCAAGTTGTTCGACCTCGACCGTGTTGAAGTGTTGAGAGGGCCTCAGGGAACACTATTTGGATCCAGCTCCATGGGTGGCACAGTGCGCTTGATTACTGGTCAGCCGAACTTGGAAGAAAACGAAGGGAAAGTGGCAGGTGAAGTGTCATCGACTAAGGATGGTGGCTTGAATCAGACCGTTCACGGTATGGCTAATATTGTAATATCCGAAACGATGGCACTGCGACTTGTCGGTTCCACGACCGACAATAGTGGTTATCTTGACCGCGTATTTGACGGTGGAACAAGTGTTGCCGAAGATGTTAACAACGAGGAAACAGAGTCTTTTCGTGCGTCGTTACGCTATCAGTTGACAGAAGATACTTATATTCAGCCGGCTTATTTTACTCAAACAATGGAAATGGATGGCAAGCCAAACTATGACGGACCGATAAGCTCCGACAGTCAGATCAGACCCTTTAATGGCCCAGAACCTTTCGAAGATGAATTCACATTGACCAGCTTGACTGTTGGTAGCGAATTTGATGGTGTTTCACTGTTAATTAATTTTTCTAAAATGGATAGAGATTTCGCCAATTCTGAAGACATGACCGATGCCGTTATTGCTTTGGAAAGTGCGTTTGGCTTTAGTTATGGCATGCCTTCTGCTGCCGCTTTCGTCGATGAAGCGGTAACTTTGGTCGATGAAACTTTTGAGGCCCGCTTATCTTCTAATAACGATAACCGGTTTCAATGGGTTGTTGGTATCTACAATAAAGACGCGGAAGTCAATGCAGACTACACGATGTCACGAGGTTTCGAGTACGTTACTCCCAATGGATTAGCCAACACCAAAGATCAAAGCAAATACGATGAAAGTGCGGTTTTTGGCGAAGGTAGTATGGATTTCGCGGAAAACTTGAACCTTACTGTGGGTTTTCGTATGTTGGACTATGATTTTAGTCAGCATAAGGAAGACTGGGGATTGGTTTATGATCCCGGTTCTTTGGGTTTAACAGAGGCGCAGGCAAGTACGCTCGACGTCAATGCCTCCGATGAGGAGGCTAATTATAGGGTAACGTTGTCATGGGACTATTCTGACGACGGGCAGGCGTATGTTTCTATGTCCGATGCGACGCGCCCAGGCGGAGGTAACCGATCTATCCCCAGAAGTACTGATCCCAGTAATGCTCTGGCATTTGCGTGTGATCAGGACCTCAATGCTTTGGGTATATCGGGCAACCCGACGTCATATGCTGGAGATTCCGTCGAAAATTTGGAGTTCGGTATAAAAACTGAGCCTACTGATTACCTGCGCGTAAATGCGTCAGTTTATCGAATCGAATGGACCGACATACAGCAAAAACTTCCCACCAGTGGAACGTGTGGATTTAGCTTTACTGCCAATGCTGGAGAAGCACTATCGCAAGGGATGGAGCTCGAAGTCACTGCAGCTGTTACTGACAATTTAACGGTTAATGCTGGGTTTGGTTATACAGAAGCAGAGTTTACCGAGACAGTTTCTGCTGCAGGAATAGAAAATGGCGATTTACTGGCCGATGTTCCCGAGCTGACTTGGTCGGTCTCGGCTGATTGGACGCAGGCCCTTGGCGATGGAGAATTGTTTGTTTATGGTAGCGTAAGTTATGTAGACGACTCTCTCGAAATTGCGGGATCTTCGAAAACTGACGTGTCCAATATTCCGCTAGAGTCAGGAAATGTAAAGCCTGATTACACTTTGGTCGATTTACGAGTGGGCTATAGCAGCGGCGGCAATTGGAAAGCGGCGCTATTTATAGACAATTTGACCGATGAAGAAGCTATTTACACGTACAATGACGCGATTGTTTTCAACCTTCCCGGCTACGACCGAACTGTTCGAAACCGTCCGAGAACTGTTGGAGTCTCAGCTAGTTACAGTTTTTAGTCATTGTTCGAATGATTGCTGTTAAGGGGGATGTCCTGGTTTTTCGGGACATGCCTCGTTTCCACTCTTTCTGAAAAATTCTCTTTTATCAGATAATAATATTTTCTATCTCTTGCCCATCAATTGCCGATGGGAGGCTCATGGCGTAATATTCGACCTGCGTAATGCTAATTTCAGCTAATAATAAAATAGAAGATCCGTTATATGTCCTCCAGAGAACAATTTTCTTCCAAAACTGGCTTTGTGATGGCCGCAGCAGGTTCGGCTATTGGTCTAGGTAACATCTGGGGGTTTCCGACCCAAACTGCCAGTAACGGGGGCGCCGCCTTCGTGATAGTTTATTTCATAATGGCGTTTTTCCTTGCCTACCCAGCTCTAATGGCTGAACTGATAATCGGGCGGTATGCCAGGGCAAACATGGTGACGGCATTGCGTAGCATTTCTACGGGTCGGATAAGCAAAGTGATGGCCACTGGTGTGGGTTTCGGTGGCGTGATTGTTGCGAGCTTGATTTTGAGTTTCTATGCGATAGTAGCGGGCTGGATGATTGCATTCTTGTTGGAAGCGATAACTAATATGCTCGGTTTGGATTCTATCAGTCAGTGGCTTACGACATTTAGTTTCGAGCGCAATATCGTTTTCATGGCCTTTTTTATGGTCCTGACAATGGGGATAGTGGCAGGCGGCGTTGAAGGAGGCATCGAAAAATGGTCGACGCGACTAATGCCCTTGCTGATCGTTATTCTCCTCGCGCTAATCGTTTACGTTATACTGCAAGAGGGAGCAAGCGAAGGCTTGCGGGTTTACTTGTTACCCGACTTTTCGCAAATAAATCCACCCTTAATTCTCGATGCAATGGGTCAGGCGTTCTTTTCTCTGTCTCTCGGTGTGGGCACGATGCTCATTTATGGGTCTTATTTAGGGAAAGGAGAGAGCTTGCCGAAATTGGGTGCGGCGGTCACTTTGATTGATGCGAGTATCGCTTTTATTGCCGGATTACTTATTATTCCAGCTATTTATGTAGCGAAACATAACGGAGCCAGTGTGTTTTCTGAATCAGGACAGCTCATAGCAGGTCCTGATCTCATTTTTCAAGTCCTGCCCACCTTGTTTGGTTCTATGGGCGGTGTAGGTCTGTTGGTTGCGTTTGCTTTCTTTAGTTTAATGTCCATTGCGTCATTGACTTCTTCAATTTCTATGTTGGAAGTTCCTGTCGCTTTGACTGTGGAGGAAACCTCTTTCAGTCGAGCGAAGGCGACAACAATCATTGGGATAATCGTATTTACTATTTCTTCCACCGTTCTTATGAACTTTGATTTGCTGTTTGAGTTTGTCATTAAATTGACAACAGTATATAGCCAGCCGTTGTTAGGCGTAGGATTGTGTGTGTTTGCCGGATGGGTCTGGCATCGAAATGAATTGTTGAAAGAAATTCAGTCGGGGCATCCGGGTATAGAGGGGTCATTTTTTTGGAAAATATGGCCTAATTATGTGAAGTTTCTTTGCCCGGTTCTGATATTGGCGGCCTTTATACAAGGGGTTATCGGGTAGTTTTTCCTGGGCTTTCCTAGGTGGTTTGCCTTTAATTTTCAGCACATAGGTTAGTGTAAAGACGGTCTGGTCTGGTGTCTAAATCAACTGAAACAATTTTCCTCTTACTGACTGTCGGTAAGCGCGGGGTGTTTGCCCCATTAGTTTTCTAAACCTTAAACAAAAATAGCTACTGTCAAAGTAACCAGAGCGAGTGGCGATTTCGGCAACAGCTAAATTGCTTGTTCGAAGTAATTCTTTGGCGTTGTTCAAACGTAAACTTTGCAAATAGTTACCAGCGGTAATTCCTGCAGCCTGTTTAAAACGGCGACTAAAAGTCCGAGGGCTCAACCCTAGCTGTTTCGCTAAATTGTCCAGAGATATTTCTTCTGTGCAGTGTTGTCTTAACCATTCCTGAGCGTCGATAATTATTTCATCCTGATGCAAACTCGTATCAAACTGCGCGTAAGCGTGGTTCTCAAATGGTCGTCGTATCTCTGGAGAAAACTGTCCTTCGACAGCTCTGGCGATTTCTTGGCCATAAAATCGTCCAACAAGGTGCACAGTGAGATCGGCGACGGAGTTGGCGCTGCCTGCGCAATAAATATTTCCTGCTTGAGTTATGAGGTATTCCTTTTTTAAATCAACTAATGGATACCGTTTGGCAAACGTGTCGCAAAAGTGCCAGTGCGTTGTTGCGGGCTTACCGTCTAGCAAGCCCGCCTCGGCAAAAAAGCAACTGCTGGTGCCAACTGCACACAGTAGCGTGCCTCCCGCCGACAGGTCCCTAATCCAAGGGAGGAATTTCCTGTTTCGCAGGAGAATTCTTGAAGGATTCCGCCAAAGAGCTGGTAAAATTAGCAAGTCGGTTTTTTTGATATCTTCATAAGTAGAAGTGCAGTTTATTTGTAGACCCCCAGCTGTTTTAGCAAGACCTGTAGTCTCTCCCACGATTTCGATATCCAGCGCTGGGAATAGTCGGTTGCGGCTACGAGCTAGTTCATTGGCCGCATTCAACATTTCAATGGGCAAGCTTACGCTCGAACAAAGAGATTCGTTAAGAATGAGAACGGTAATGTGCTGCATATGTTTTAGCCAACTCTTAGCAAGAATGAGTCCGAATAATAACATTTTATGGCGTAACAGTTTGATAAATATTTGCTGGGGCGCGTTAATATACCGATATCAAAAATACAGTTCGTTGGCAGAAATCTTATCTTCCCGCCACGTCCATTCATTTCTTTGTTTTGTGAGTTCAATATGCCCCGTTTACCCGTTATCGTTGGTTTTGGTGGAGTTAATCCAGCAGGCAGAAGTTCCTTTCATCATGGCTATCGTCGTCTGGTGATTGATTCTTTAACTAACACGGATGCAGAAAAGACTTACAAGAGCCTGGCAGGCTTGATGAATATGGAATATGGGGAGTCGCTGTCTAGCGACCAAAAAAAGTACATTCTTGAACATTCCCTTATTCGCAAAATTGAGAGCGCGGCGTTTGATTGTGACGAAGTGAGTTGGAATAAGCGCATGCTTGTAACCCCTTCTTCTGACGGAGCCATCAGCTTTATCAGTAAAACGCGCAGTTTGCCGGACTTTACTCCTGAAGGTTGGCAGGTTATCGACTTGGGTGACGGCACTTCGCGCGTGAATATTAACAGTCAGACGGAATTCTTAACTCCCACTACTCGTCGCGCGCCGGTTCAGGCCGCCGGGCAGCTTCCTACCGGCTTTAATCCGGGCAATCTGTATCAGGCTCGCAGCCATCCGCGAGGCCTACAGCTGTCAGTTTACGGGGCTTCTGACGCACTGCTATCAACGGGAGTCGACTGGGAGACGATATGCAGTAAAGTTGCCCCGGACGAGGTTAGCGTTTACGCGGGGAGCGCCATGGGCCAATTGGACCAGGATGGTCACGGGGGTATGCTAGGAGGGCGGCATAACGACAAAAGAACGACCTCTAAGCATTGTCCTTTTGGCTTGGCTGAAATGCCAGCCGATTTTATTAACGCTTATGTTTTAGGCAGTGTGGGTAATACGGGAACCTATGTTGGAGCTTGTGCGTCATTTTTATATAACCTCCGCCAAGCGGTAAGTGACATTCAGACAGGGGCAGCGAGAGTTGTTATGGTCGGTAATAGCGAGGCGCCCGTTCTATCTGATGTAATGGATGGCTATACGGCAATGGGTGCTCTGGCGACCGATCAGGCCTTGATGAACCTAGACGGTACATCGACGCCCGACTACCGCAGATCTTCAAGGCCGTTTAGCAGTAATTGTGGGTTTACAATGGGGGAATCCTCTCAATACATCATGCTGGTGGACGACGATCTTGCTATCGAATTGGGTGCAACGGTATACGGAGCCGTCAGTGATGTTTTTGTTAACGCAGATGGCTTTAAAAAATCGATAGCGTCTCCTGGTGTTGGGAATTACATAACAATGGCCAAGGCGATGGCTGCTGCGCGCTCTTTACTCGGCGAACAATCTATTAGAGAGCGGTCGTACGTGCAGGCTCACGGTACGAGTACTCCCCAGAATCGCGTCACTGAATCACATATTTTAAATGAAACAGCAAAAGTCTTCGGTATTAAGAGGTGGCCCGTCGCAGCGATAAAAGCGTATCTAGGGCATTCTCTGGCTGTCTCTGCAGGAGATCAGTTGATGGCAACTCTTGGCTTATGGGAACACGGAATATTACCCGGTATCGCTACCATCGACCATATTGCCGACGATGTCTTTCAAAGCAATTTACAGCTCGGAAGTCAGCATGCCGAAGTAGGTCCAAAAGGTATGGACTCAACTATCCTTAATGCCAAAGGTTTTGGAGGAAATAATGCCTCTGCGACTATACTGGCGCCCCATATTGTCAATCAAATGTTAGAGAAAAAGCACGGTAGAAAAGCGATAAAATCTCACTTGGCCAAAAATGAGGGAGTGAAAGAAAAAGCGAAGGCCTATGACGAATCGGCGATTCTCGGTGAAGCTTTACCTATTTATAAATTTAACCATAACGTCGTCAGTGGAGAAGAGATTACTCTTACCGACAGTAATATCAGCATACCGGGTTATGCAAACGATATT
>JBLHNZ010000116.1:0-9924 GCA_047623245.1 Oceanicoccus sp.
GATGGTCTCATTGACGGCGAAGGTTCTGGCTCTCGTTCTCGTCGAAAGCAAAAAGTATTAAAACTACCAGAAGGCGCAAAGGCGCATGGTTTTGCGCGCCCAACGGCAAAAACTGTCCATGAAGTTCTTATCCCAGAAGAAATTGCTGTTTCGGAATTGGCACAGCAAATGAATCTGAAGGGTGTGGTCATCGTTAAGGAATTGATGAAACTCGGGACCATGGTCAATATTAATCAAACTATCGACCAGGAAGTAGCGCAGTTAGTGGTTGAAGAACTCGGGCATATTGCCAAGCTGGTAAGTGGTGACGAGATGGAAGAGGCGTTGGAAGAAAGTATTGGACAGCACGAAGGTACTTTAAAGCAACGATCACCGGTAGTGACCGTTATGGGGCATGTTGATCACGGTAAAACGTCGCTCCTTGATTATATCCGCAAAGCGCACGTAGCAAGCGGTGAGGCTGGAGGTATAACCCAGCATATAGGCGCCTATCATGTCGAAACTGACAAAGGCATGATCACTTTCCTCGATACTCCTGGCCACGCTGCGTTTACCGCGATGCGTGCACGAGGAGCAAAGAGTACAGATATTGTTATCTTGGTTGTGGCCGCCGACGACGGTGTTATGCCACAGACTGAAGAGGCGGTAGCCCATGCAAAGGCTGCAGGGGTTCCTATTGTCGTAGCCGTAAATAAAATGGATAAGGAAGGGGCCGATCCCGATCGAGTGCGCAACGAATTGGCGGCTAAAGACGTTATTCCTGAAGAGTGGGGTGGCGACGTTCAGTTCATTGATGTTTCCGCTCATACCGGTGATGGCGTTGACGCTTTGTTAGAAGCTGTGTTGTTGCAGGCCGAATTGTTGGAATTACAAGCTCCTTCGGACATTCCTGGTAATGGTATCGTCATAGAATCACGACTAGATAAAGGCCGTGGCTCCGTTGCTTCTTTATTAGTGCAAAATGGTACCTTACGACCAGGAGATATTGTACTGGCTGGAGGAAACTACGGTAGAGTTCGCGCCCTCTTTGATGAAAATGGTAAAACGATTGAGCAAGCAGGACCTTCGATACCGGTCGAGATTCTCGGTCTAAACGGTACGCCGGATGCTGGCGATTCCTTCACCGTGCTAGAAACTGAAAAGCGCGCTCGCGAAATGGCTGATTTCCGTCAGGAAAAAGGTCGCTCCGATAAGATGAAGCGTCAGAATACAGCGAAACTAGAAAATATGTTTGCCAACATGGGGGCAGCAGAAAGCAAGTCTCTTAACGTGGTGATTAAAGCCGATGTACGTGGATCGCTTGAAGCAATTCAATCTTCGCTACTTGATTTGGGTAACGATGAGGTTCAAGTCAATATCGTTTCTTCTGGAGTTGGAGGAATAACAGCGACTGATATGACGTTGGCAGTTACCTCTGGCGCTGTGGTTTTTGGCTTTAATGTTCGCGCCGATTCCAGTGCTCGTAAGGTCGTTGAAGAAGAAGGCGTAGATCTGCGTTATTACAGCGTTATTTACGACTTAATCGATGATGTTAAGCAAGCTTTGTCAGGTATGTTGAGTCCCGAATTACGTGAAGAGATAAACGGTACAGCCGAAGTCCGAGACGTGTTTAGGTCTCCCAAATTTGGCGCGATTGCCGGATGTATGGTTATCGAGGGCACTCTTTACAAGAGTAATCCGATACGTGTATTACGTGATGATGTGGTTATTTATGAAGGCGAGCTGGAATCATTGCGCCGCTTCAAAGATGATGTCAATGAAGTTCGCAACGGCGTGGAATGTGGTATTGGTGTTAAGAACTACAACGATGTTAAGCCAGGTGACAAAATCGAAGTGTACGTGGTTAAGGAAGTAGCACGCACGTTGTAAGTAAATGTAATTAGCCGCTGAAAACGGCGAATATTACCTAAAGAGTATCGGCAATGCCAAGAGAATATAGTCGTACCCAACGCGTAGGCGATTTCGTTAAACAGGAGTTGGCGACACTAATTCAGTTTGAAGTACGCGATCCACGTGTTGGTATGGTGAGTATTACAGGCGTTGATGTGAGCCGTGACATGGCTCATGCAAAAGTCTATGTGACCGTATTGGGAAAGGATACGAAAGAAGAGGCAGAGGAGTCTGTTGCCGTATTGAATAAGGCAGCAGGATACTTGAGGTCGCAACTCGCTAAAAGTAATAACGCGCGTACAACACCAAGATTACATTTTCATTTTGATGCTAGTGTTGTTCGTGGGCAATATTTATCGGAATTGATTGATCATGCGGTAGCTAAAGATAAGCATGTCTCCGATGCGGCAGACACGAAAGAAGCAGAGTAAGATCATTGGCAAAGAATCGTCGCGGTAGACCGCTCAATGGGATTTTGATTTTAGATAAACCTAATGGGCAAAGTTCTAACCGATCACTACAGATTGCTAAGCGCTTGTATTTCGCACAAAAAGCTGGCCACACGGGAAGTTTAGATCCTTTAGCGACCGGTGTGCTCCCTATTTGTTTCGGAGAAGCCACAAAGTTTTCTCAGTTCTTGCTGGAATCAGACAAGGCTTACGAAAGCACCTTTCAGCTCGGCGTGATCACCGCAAGCGGTGATGCCGAAGGCGACATACTCGAAACCCGCGACGCTTCTAATGTAAGTGAAGCGGATGTGGTTGCTGGATTGATAGCGTTTAAGGGGTTGATTAAACAAATACCTTCAATGTTTTCGGCACTAAAACACAATGGGCAGCCGCTTTACAAATTGGCACGCCAAGGTATTGAAGTGGAAAGAAAAGTTCGAGAAGTGAATATCTATGACATTCACCTTTTGGGTTTTCGGAGTGCCGAGGAGATGAATGGATACCCCGAAGTTGACGTTTTTGTCCATTGCAGTAAGGGTACGTATATCCGTTCAATTGCCGAAGATTTAGGCTTGGCATTAAACTGCGGTGCACACGTAATCAAGCTTCGTCGGGTCCAAGCTGGCCCTTTTAAAGAAGCGCAAGCAGTTTCCATAGATGCGTTAGAGGGGCTGAAAGCTCGTGAAGATAATGCAGGAATGGACGAGTTAATATTACCCCCCGATAGTGCGGTGAAACATTTCCCATCTGTCCAGCTGGAAGAGTCCGCTGCATTCTACATGCTGCAGGGCCAGGCGGTTCAAGTTGCCGAAACACCTTTGACCGGCACAGTACGAATGTACACGAGCGCTAGCGAATTTCTCGGTCTCGGAGAAGTTTTAGACGATGGACGTATAGGGCCGAGACGATTGATTGCAACGAATTAGAATTAGTCCCGGCGGGAACACACTATCGGGAAAGATATTGCGAGTCAGGCCTTAATGGTTTGGTAAACAATGGGTATCGAAAACTATTTTTTGATATCGCTAGCCTGTCTACAAATATGCGTGGTCAGGCTGAATTAATGAGCGGAGTCGAGCAATGCTTAGTTCCCGCTTTTGCATATTAACATTAATGAGGAAATAGAAATGGCACTATCAGCAGTCGAAAAAGCAGCAGTTGTAAAAGAGTATCAAACTGCAGAAGGGGATACGGGTTCACCAGAGGTGCAAGTTGCATTGCTGACAATCAATATTCAAAAACTGCAGGGGCATTTTGGGGATCACAAACACGATCACCATTCGCGCCGCGGCCTAATTCGAATGGTTAACCAGCGTCGTAAATTGCTGGACTATTTGAAAGGCAAAAAAGCTGAACGTTATTCAAGTTTGATTAAGCGTTTAGGTTTACGTCGCTAAACAGAAAAAAGAAAAAGAGTTGAGCCTTGGCGAAATAGGTTTCCAGGGCTCTTATCTGTAATCCCAAAAGGGAGGGTTTCTTCAGTGAATCCTGTAAAAAAAATATTTCAGTACGGTGGTCACGAGATCACATTAGAGACAGGTCGGATTGCTCGCCAAGCCACAGGCGCGGTATTAGTATCAATGGGTGAAGTGCAAATCCTGTGTACCGTCGTTGGTGCCAAAAGCGCAAAGCAAGGTATGGACTTCTTTCCTCTCGGTGTTCATTATCAAGAAAAGACCTACGCTGTCGGCAAAATTCCAGGCGGATTTTTTAAGCGTGAAGCAAGACCTTCTGAAAAAGAAACTCTTACATCACGATTGATCGATCGTCCCATTCGCCCACTTTTCCCTAATGGTTTTAAAAACGAAGTACAAGTTGTGTGTACTGTAATGTCTGCTGATAAGGATACGAATCCCGACATAGCAGCGTTGATAGGTACATCGGCCGCTCTAGCTATTTCTGGTATCCCTTTTAACGGGCCTATAGGTGCTGCGCGTGTTGGATTTACCGCAGAGCAGGGTTACGTTCTAAACCCAGGTTACAGTGCGTTAAGCGAAAGTGCTTTGGATATGGTTGTTGCCGGCACTGCCGATGCAGTTTTGATGGTTGAATCAGAAGCACAAGAACTTAATGAAGACCAAATGCTGGGTGCCGTTTTATATGCACACCAGGAAATGCAGGTTGTTATTAAGGTGATTGCTGAATTAGCTGCAGAAACTGGCAAGCCACGTTGGGCGTGGGAAGCTGAAGAAGATGATACTGCGTTATTAGCTGCGGTTGCCAATGGTTATAAGCAGGGTATTGGCGAGGCGTATCGCATAACAGATAAAGCTGATCGATACTCAAGTTTGAGTGAGTTGAAGGGTCAGGCAACAGCGCAGTTAGCTTCTGGAGAAGCCGCGCAATACAACGAAGGCGATGTTACAGATATTTTCAAAAAGCTAGAGAAGTCAATTGTACGTCAGCGTATTTTGAATGGTGATCCTCGGATCGACGGTCGCGATAATAGCACCGTTCGGCCAATAAACGTCGAAGTTGGTGTCTTAAATAAAGCACATGGATCGGCGCTATTTACTCGCGGTGAAACTCAGGCCATTGGTGTTACTACCTTAGGCACTACTCGCGATGCACAGTTGATCGATGCTCTCGAAGGGAAGCGTGAAGATAACTTCTTCTTGCATTATAATTTCCCTCCGTATTCTGTAGGTGAGTGCGGTCGAATCGGCTTTACCAGTCGTCGCGAAGTAGGTCACGGCCGTCTTGCTCGGCGTGGTGTTGCGGCAGTTTTGCCAAGTGCGGACGAGTTTCCTTATACTATTCGTGTGGTTTCTGAAATTACCGAGTCGAATGGTTCGAGTTCAATGGCCAGTGCTTGTGTCGCAAGTTTGTCAATGATGGAAGCTGGCGTTCCTCTAAAGGCTCCAGTGGCCGGTATTGCCATGGGTCTCGTTAAAGAAGGTGAACGTTTTGCCGTTTTGACCGACATTTTAGGTGACGAAGATCATCTTGGTGATATGGACTTTAAAGTCGCGGGAACTGCCAACGGTATAACTGCGTTACAAATGGATATCAAGATTGAAGGAATCAATGAGCAAATAATGGATATCGCTCTAGCGCAGGCATTAGAAGCTCGCTTGCATATTCTTGGTCAGATGAATCAAGTGCTGAGTTCACCTCGTGAAAAAGTATCAGAAAATGCGCCAAGCATGGCTACATTTAAAATAGATTCGGATAAAATTCGCGACGTCATCGGTAAAGGTGGTGCAACTATTCGCTCTATCACCGAAGAAACTGGTGCAACTGTCGATATCGATGATGACGGAACTATTCGCATTTATGGTACTGATGCGGCGTCGAGAGATGCGGCAGTCGCTAAGGTTGAAGAGATTACAGCTGAGGCGGAAGTTGGCGCGATATACGAAGGCAAGGTAGCACGTATCGTTGACTTTGGTGCGTTTGTAAACATTTTGCCGGGCAAAGATGGGTTGGTACATATTTCTCAAATCTCGAAAGATCGAGTAGAGAATGTTAGTGACTACCTATCTGAAGGTCAGATGATAAAGGTCAAGGTTTTAGATGTTGATCAACGCGGTCGTATCAAACTATCTATGAAAGAACTTGAAGAGGCTACATCTGTAAGTGACGGAGAAGCCGACGCTGCTGAATAAACTTAGCTCTTAAATAGAAAGGGAGCCGGTAGGCTCCCTTTTTTTGATCTAAGGTAAGTGAATCTCCCCGTTGTTAATCGTAAATGGTATGGCTACCAATTTTTCTCCCTGACAAGGGCCCGAAACGCACTCACCATCTTCTATCAAAAACAAAGCCCCATGTGTTGTGCAATGAATTAATGCGCCTTCAGAATCTAGAAATTGATCTTCTAGCCAATTTAGCTCAACGCCTAAGTGTGGACATCTGTTTTGGTAGACGTATATTTGGCCATCTTTTTTTACTGCAAAAATGTGTTCTTCGCCGATAGTAAATCCCTTTGATGTGTCGTCAGCTATATCGGTTGTGGCGCAAAGTCGTGTCATAAATTTCTTAATTGGGCTTTAGTCGGGCGAGTTTGATCGAATGCCTATTATACTAAACACGTAGATGTCTAAATGATAGAAATTCTTGAACACACTCTCATCTCGCAGAAAATTCTCGAGAGGCGAGCGTTGGTAAACAAAAACGAAGCGGCTTAGGCTATATCTATAGAATGCTCGGCTTGCTTTACCAGTGATTCTTTGGTTTCGTTGTCTAAGTCATTCCAGTTGGTGTCAGTCAAGGCGCCGTGCAGTGCGTAGAGTAGAACTTTCGAAACACGTATCCCACGTTGCTTTATTTCAATGTAAGCGGCGACAGGGCCTTTGTTTTGGAGCTCTTCTCGACTGTTAATACCAATAGTATGCAACCAGTTTATAGACGTGTTACCTAAGTTTTTTAGATCGAGCAAATCGCTTTGCATAGTAGCTCTCTTTTTCTATTGTTTTTATTAGAAATTGCAATTTGTAATAATGCAGTCGAGTCTTATAATACAGATTCGTTATTATATCAATAGGCGAGCGATATAAAGGAAGCCTGTCATGCCCGAACATAGCATCAAAGTATCTCAATTATTGGACCAGATTCATGGCTGTAACGACGCTCAGATCGACCGTAATAGTTGCGAAGTTCCTGTCCATAAAGCAATTGTATGCCCACTAAAAAAGCTTCGTCTAGACGCAAAGAAGGATGGCATAGAGATTCACATTGCTAGTGGTTATCGGGATTTTGATCGACAGCTTTGTATCTGGAACGAAAAAGCAGCCGGAGTACGTCCGGTTTTTGATGATGCTCAACAACTTGTAGATCTATCAGAATATGAACCGTGGGAACAAGTTCAAGCGATTTTACGGTGGTCGGCGCTACCGGGTGCATCCAGACATCATTGGGGAACAGATATTGACGTCTATGACCGATCGGCGATCGATGAAACTTATTCACTGCAGTTATCTGCTGAAGAGTATACGGAGCATGGGCCCTTCAGTCGGATGACTAAGTGGCTGGATGACAGGATTGGACACGGAGAGGCTCACGGCTTTTTTCGCCCATATATAAATAGTAATGGCGGTGTGGCTCCGGAACCTTGGCACTTGAGTTATGCACCTGAGTCGGTTGGATACCAAAAGCATCTGACGAATGAGGGCTTGGCTGAATTTTTAACTGACAAACCTATTGCATTAAAAAATGTAGTTCTAGGACATTTACCAGAAATTTACGATCGCTATGTTATTGTAAATCGTAATCGTTATCCGGAACTTTATCGCAGATTTCTTTGATTCTGATCAATAAGCGGCGCAGAGTATAAACTATGTTATTTATAAAATTTTGACTATACTATTTCCGTTGGTTTAGATCGTGAATAGATGTAGCGTACAAGTTTTAGTTTTTTTGCCCTCGAGCACGCCTTTAATCATAGTTATGCAAGAAAAATGGCTGCGTGTTAGGGTACAAAATTTACTATGTCTGCGATGTCTACTATAGTGGTTGAAGGGAATAGAAATTATCAATACTTGTGCACGCGATTGGGCTTTAAATTACTGCCAGCAATTTGTTAGAAGATAATTTCTTGTCGATAAATGAAATATGACATAGAAGTTACAAGCGTCGTCGACGCAGTAACGATTCTGCCATGGCAAACTGAGAGGTGATAAGGTGAGTGTAAAATTATTAGATAACGAAGCCTTTTATGGTTATCGAGTTCGTCGGACTGTGAATGGAAAATTGTATCAAGAATATTACTCTCTTAAAAAAGCCGGTAAAAGAATAGGGCCGAGACTTAAGAGAAAGGTAGAGCTGGAGGCCATCGAGCGTGATGAGGCTCTTATTGAAGAGCAAAAGCGGGTTAAAAAGCAACTGAAAGCAAAACGATGCTTTAACGCGAATGGCTCTGTTAAAGGAATAAGTTATCTATTGAAAACGGAGAAAAGTGGTACCGTTACACCCATATTTCAAGTCGGCATTGCTTCCGAGTTAGAGGATAAGATTGTTTGTACGAGCTTTTCTCTTAATGCTCACGGAAAAGACTTGGCATGGAAGAAGGCGGTTGATGCTTACGCGAAACATAAGGTCATTGGGAAAAATTCGAAGCTATTCAAAGAGCTGACGGCTGCTATCCCCGATGTAAAAAAGTCTCGAAAATAGCACGCTTATTCGTTAGGGACGACATAAAAAAGCCAGGTTTATTGCCTGGCTTTTTTATGTCGATATGTTTTTGTGTTAGCACCAGTATTTTCAGTATCTTTAAAGCCCTTATAGACACATAAAATAGATCGATTCATTAAATAACCGAGTGAATCGAGATTATAGCGATTTCCGGTGAGTGAAGGCTTTCGAAAGATTGGTTTTTTAGAATAAATTATTTTCACTAGGTTGCCTCTGGTCCTCCTGTTATTTAATCTCCGTCTCTCTCCGGATTTCTGTAAGGTCCAGCGAAAGCTGAGATTTAGTCCTAGGTTAGGCGGCTACTATCATTGATAGGCACTATAACCTCTTTCGATCTGGCGCATGATTCGCAGGGCATTTCTAAGGCGCCTTTTGGGCAAGGGGATATCTAGCACTGATTTAAACTCAATTGGTATTACGTAAAACTTTGGTGTGATCTTTACCAACATATAATGTGTGCGGCAGTGATTGTTATTGTGAAATCGATGTGCCGAAGCACCAACATGTTATCTCCAGGGCCATTCCCTTAGTTTTTTCCGGTTTGTTATTTGTGTGGCCTTTATCAAAAGGGACTTACAATTAATATTGATATCATCGGCATATTTTTCCCATCGGGACGTTGTAATCACTAATGACACTGTTCGGGTGACCGGTGCTTAATCGAAAAAGTATTAAGCTACGGATTTCTTTGGGGGCGATTATCTTCCGCATTTGGAAGTTGAGACTATTGCATGGTTCAGAGTGCTTTCTTTTGTTGTTGATTTAGGTCGGTTATTACGTTATTTGCTGATATAGCATTAGGCGCCTAGACTGAAGCTGGTGGTTAGCAAGATGCACGGTATTGTCATCCAGAATTCTCGCTGTCTATTGTTGTCAGCTTCAAGCTATGGCAGAGAGCTGAGTTAGTTAAAAAAATCACAATAATGCTCGTAAATAAACGCAACTTTTTTGTGCGAATAAAAATTAAAAAAACTAGGAGGTTTATGTGTTTGATTTATTATTAATACCGCCAATTTTCGGTGGCTTGGGGCTGCTTGCTGCACTGGTGCTCTACCTGAAGGTAAAATCGTATCCTGCAGGTGAAGGTCTGGTCGTTGAAATTTCCGATGCTATCCACTCTGGAGCGATGGTTTTTATGCGCCGTGAGTATTCGGTGCTAACTATTTTCGCACTGGTGGTGACGGTTCTACTTTTTATAGGATTTCAAGATTGGCACACACCATTCGCCTTTGTGGTGGGTGCATTGTGCTCTGCGTCTGCCGGGTATATAGGGATGTTCTCCGCAACGAAAGCTAATGTGCGCACAACTGTGGCCGCAAGTACTCACGGCACTAGCGAGGCATTAAGCGTCGCTTTTTACGGTGGTTCCATCATGGGGTTGACCGTAGCCTCGATGGGATTGCTGGGTTTAGGTATTTTGTATTTCTTGTTCGGTTCTAATCCAGAACACGCCGAT
>JBLHNZ010000117.1:0-9869 GCA_047623245.1 Oceanicoccus sp.
CGAGGTAGTAAAATTTGTCCATACGCGTCACCGGAAAGATAAACTCCCGCATCGACTTTTTTGATAACTTTAAGCTTATTGGGACGCCCAATATTGACCATAGGAATACTCAGTTTACGATCGTTGTGAAAGATCAAGACTTATCATTATAAACCCTCTCATTAGATCTCGTAATCTATTAGGTGCCGCTCGCTAATAATAGCTCTAATAAAGGGTAAAACAGCCGTATGCTCGGGATGACTTGCATATATAGCCAAAGCGTCACGGGATTCGAATTCCGAATATAGAGCCATGTCGGCGGAATCATTGGTGGAAGAAAAATCAGTACCCACCTCAACTTTCAGTAAGCCTGGAATCTTTCCATTTAATCCTTCGATTAACGCCTTTGCTTTTACAATATTTTCAGCCTTACTACAGCCCTCGGCCTCAGTTTTCAATTTGAACAACAATATATGCTTAACCATGAACCACCCTTTCGCCCAAACTATTTATGCAGTTTCAA
This sequence comes from Oceanicoccus sp., assembly GCA_047623245.1. Lineage (GTDB taxonomy): Bacteria > Pseudomonadota > Gammaproteobacteria > Pseudomonadales > Dasaniaceae > Oceanicoccus. The sequence continues at coordinate 503 of JBLHNZ010000117.1, forward strand.
CTTCTGCTGTATTTTCACCACCGAATGCTTTTACGAGAGCCCTAATAAAACCTGAAATTTCAAGAGTCATAATGGAAAAATCGACGTCAAACTGTTCCGCTGCACTTTCGGCATCAATTTGGTTAGCTTTTTCTTGTACGATATCGTCAAACACTAAGCGCTTGATCGTCAACGAATCGTCGACAACGCATTCTATACCACCTTCCCAGCACAAACCGAGCTTGCTGACATACATACCACTTTTAAGGTGATTATTGATATCTACGGAAGACAAATCCTGGTGTTTACAACGAATAACACCGGCCTCATCACTCGGATCTCGCAGTTCACATTCATGTCCTAACGAAAAACCGTTGCTAAGATGACCATTATTCACCCAATCAGTCATCACGTGTTGCGGGATATTATTAGCGGTTAAAGGGATAACCGGCAAACTTCCGATACTCTCTCGCAGGCAGGTCAAAAGCTCTTCCGATTTATTGCTAGACGCCGCATTAATCACAATAAGACCTTCTGCGGGTGCGATATACGCAAATTGGCGCGTGGATCGAGTAAATGCTTTCGGCAGTAAGGTCATGACAATTTCTTCTTTTAAGTTTTGCCGCTCCTTACGCCCTACTCCACGACCCTCTTGCTGTTGAACTGCCTCAACCTGCTCTTCAAGATGCTCGTTAATAACCCCAGCGGGTATGACTTTATCTTGTCGCTTCGCACAAATCATGATGTAACCATTGGCAGCATGAACAAAGTTCTCCAAGGGCGCGTCCTGACCCTTTGAACCCAATGGTGGCACCCAACCATAGCGCGATAGATCCTGACTGCCGCATGGCTGGAAGCTGTGCTCCTCCAAACGATCGGATAATTCTTCAGGAGATAGATTAAAAGGTTTTGTGAAACGATAGATTTGTAAATTTTTGAACCACATATTTTGTCTACTACTTAAGTCGGATCAGATTAGGAAATCGACTCCTAACAATGGGCGCCTATGATGACGAAAGAGAAAGAAAAAATACAGTAAATATTACGAGACTGGAGAATTGATGAAATGGGCGGAAAGGCCCCTACCAAACAGTCTTAAATTTTTTTGCAAAACCGTCGAAGAGCCCGCTGGAATAATCACCGGGGAAACACCTAGAAAAGCCAGTTATGAAACAACCTGAACTTGCAAAAAAAGTGGTGCTGACAAACATTTTCAGAAAAACCAGTAAAGGCCTGAGATAAGACCCTAACTGGTTCGCCGACAAGTCACTCGAGAAGTACTTTTGTCACAAATTAGCTAATAATTTCTAATAATTCTATTTCGAAAATTAACGATGCATAAGGACCAATCTGTCCACCGGCGCCGCGCTCTCCATAGGCCAATTGATAAGGAACGAATAAACGCCACTTTGAACCCACTGGCATTATCTGGAGCGCTTCGGTCCAGCCAGCAATCACACCACTTACTGGAAACTCTGCAGGCTCACCTCTATCGACGGAACTGTCAAAAATAGAGCCGTCGATCAGCGTTCCGTGATAATGAGTCCGAACAGTCGATGATGTTAGAGGCTTATCGCCTTCCCCCACCGTCAAAATTTCATATTGTAATCCTGAGTCAGTGACCGTCACTTCGTCACGTTTAGCGTTTTCGGCTAAAAATGCGTCACCTTCAGCAGACTGAGCCTTACTCTGCTCTGCCATCTTAGCCTCCATCTGCTGCTGAATTAGACCAAAAGCTTCTTCCATCAACGAAGCCTCAACGGCACTAGGCTTACCATATAAAGCGTCGATCACGCCTTCCGCCACGGCACCGGCATCAACACCATCGAAGGGGTTGCTGGCAAGCTGTTCGCCCATCTGACGTCCTACGCCATAGCTGACACGCTGTTCTGTTGTTGTATATTTTTCCGACATATAACTCTCTTTAAAGCATAATAAGATATTGGTGAGCGGCGAATTCTATCACGCTTTAACGAGAGATTCGAACCCCTGTGCAGGAGGATTAACTCTCAAGGTTTACACTGCCAAAAAACGAAATCGCTAAAGTTAAATGAGGCCGCCACACGATTTAATCGCCGGATAAACCCCATTTTTTACCTATCTCGGCCCTATTGAAATAAAATGGTGAATATAACATTAGCCTAAAACGACCCTTCGATCCTTTTAACGCTGCCGAGCCTTTTTCAGATTATTAAAGTGGTCCTAGATTTTCTCTCGAATTACATTATGATGTTCAGTCGTGGGATTTTTTTCAGCACACTAATGTAGGACCGTGACGATTGGATTTGACATTTCAAACACGTAAGTTAATCCACGAAAACAGGCCAGCAACGCTATATTGGCTCGACGATAGCTATATGTGCATATGTATCAACGACATAAAAGATCTACAACAAGCAGAAACCACTGAATTTGTTGTTGCGGTATCAGAACACTTCAGCTATAAAGTTCCGCTCATTATTGATAGAATCAACCACTATTCTGTTGACGACGACTCTTTCAAGTTCACAAAGGAATTAGCACCTCTTTGTTTTACGGCTATCGCATTTGTCAGTCATGACGCCCAAGGCGCTTGGGCTAACCAATACGCAATAGATAGATTTTCAGCAGTACTTCCCTCCGAAGTGTTTACCGATTATGGCTCGGCCATCGATTGAACAAAAGAAAACCAGTTTGACTCCAAGACCGAAACATCCGGTAAACCTTAATATAAGAATCCTGTATGCGACATGGCAATTACTCCGACGATTCAGAGAGCTCAATCAACTGGAACGTTATTAAGATCATTTGGCCCTATTTATTGGATTATTGGCCACGCGTTGCTCTTGCTATGTGCTGTCTGGTACTCGCTAAGGGCGCCAATGTCATCGGACCCTATCTACTCAAGTTGATTGTCGATGCTCAAAGCCCGTCTATTGGACAGGCTTTAGCAACCAACACGATCATTGTGGTTCCACTTGCGCTCATTCTCGCCTATGGATTAGCTCGCTTCACAAACGTATTAATGGGTGAAATTCGCGATACTATTTTTGGTCGCGTCACCGAGCGAGCGATGCGACGCATAGGCCTAGACGTATTTCGACATATGCACGAACTCGATCTCGACTTTCACCTAAACCGGCGCACAGGGGGCCTCTCGCGTGATATTGAAAGAGGCACGACGGGAATTAGTTTTTTGATGAGGTTTTTTGTTTTTAATATTTTTCCAACGCTTATTGAAATATTGATGATCACCGGGATTCTTTTCTACAATTATGGCGTCGGTTTTTCGCTCATTATTTTAGTTTCTGTTAGTTTATATATTTTCTTTTCTATTATAGCCACCGAATGGCGTACACAATTTGTAAGAGAAGCCAACAAAGCTGATTCCGACAGCAATACGCGTGCTGTCGACAGCTTGTTGAATTACGAGACAGTTAAGTATTTTACCAATGAAGAGTTTGAGTCAAAACGCTATGACAAGGAACTTGCTCTGTGGGAAAATGCGCGGCGTAAGAACCGCCTGTCACTACTGACACTCAATTCTGGCCAGGCACTCATTATCGCAGCAGCCACGACTTGCATGGTATGGTTGGCAGCCAGTAACGTCGCCAACGGACAAATGACGATTGGCGATTTTGTTGCCGTCAATTCGTATATGATGATTCTTTTTATGCCGCTAAATTTTTTGGGGTTTGTCTATCGAGAAATAAAAGGCTCGATGGCCAATATCGAGAAAATGTTCACGTTAATGTCTGTAAAACCAGCGATAATGGACATTGAAAATGCTCCTTCCTTACGACTAAGTCACGGACGCATTGAATTTAATCGGGTATCTTTCGACTACCGGTCTAACAGAAAAATATTGAAAGACATCAGTTTTGTGATCAATCCTGGTGAAAAAATTGCAGTAGTCGGCGCAAGTGGCGCAGGAAAATCTACCATCGTAAAGCTCCTTTTTAGGTTTTATGACACCAGTTCCGGCAACGTTCTTATCGATGGTCAAGATGTCAGTAAAGTTTCCCAACATTCACTACGAAAAAGTATTGGTATTGTGCCCCAAGATACCGTTCTATTTAATGACAGTATTTTCGAAAACGTTCGCTACGGTCTCCCGACAGCGACCAATGAAGAAGTTGAAGAAGCCATTAGATTAGCTCATCTGCAAGATTTTATAAATGATCTACCCGAAGGTCGCGATACCAAAGTCGGTGAACGTGGACTAAAATTATCGGGCGGAGAAAAACAACGTGTTGCTATAGCTCGGACGATTCTAAAACGCCCTCCTATTCTGGTATTTGACGAAGCGACATCGTCACTGGATAGTAAATCAGAACAAGCAATACTTAATGCTATCAATGAGATTTCTACAAACCATACAAGCCTCGTTATAGCCCATCGTTTGTCAACGATTGTTGATGCCGACAAAATCATTGTACTTGAGCACGGCCATATCGTCGAAGAAGGCAGCCACCAAAATTTACTCGAACGCGATTCGGTATATGCCACCATGTGGCGTATTCAACAGAGTTCTTCAAAAGACAGGTGACTCCAAAAAAACCTTGAGCAGTTTAAAAAACACAGTATGAATTACTTCGACAGATCGCTATCTTCTGTTATTCTGCTAAAGGCATAGCAAAGCTCACTACGTAAGACGTGTTATTCAGAGACGCCAAAACCAGTGAAAAAACCGATAAGCAAAGCACATATCCGCACTGAAATTAACGATCAGATAGCCAACTTTTTGAAAAAAGGTGGGCATATAGCGGAGATAGAAAGAGGAACTAGTGGTCGCGAGTTGGCCGACGGACCTCTGAAAAATAGTATATCGGCTTTCCAGCAACCTCGCGCGGAACGAACATATGTCCCCGAAGTCATTGCGGCACTGGAAGAACGTCGAAAACCGAAAGTAACTACAAAAGAGAAAAAAGTCAGAAAACCGAAAAAAGAAATAATTTACGATGACTTCGGCGAACCGTTGCGCTGGCAATGGAAAGAAGATTAGAAAACATTTCCCTCTGGCCCACTTTGCCAAAGATAGCAGCCTTTTTTTAATTCTTGTAATAACAAAAATAAACCTCCATTAGACATTGATTACAACCAAGCCCATTCTTTTGAGTACTTCCCAAAATTTAGTTTTATATATAAAAGAACAGCCTCATAGATTATTTTCTTATAAAACAAAATGTAAAAACATATCACAACTTACCGCTTTAAGACTATGCTTATAGTATGAACGAAGATAAACCATTTCGAATATTTTTTAAATTGCACACATGCTTTACAAAAACTTTATATATCCACCGACATATTCCAGCTCATCAATTTTCAGGAGTAAGGTGACCACTATGGGAATACTTCATCATTTTCAAGATCGTTATGAGGCGACAAAAGAAGAAGAGTTAACACTTCAGGAATTTTTGGATTTGTGCAAATCAAAGCCTTCCGTATATGCCAATGCAGCGGAGCGAATGTTGCTGGCTATTGGTAATCCTGTGACAGTCGACACAGCAACAGACCCGCGTCTAAGTCGCATTTTCTCAAACAAAATCATTAAGCAATATAAAGTATTCGAAGATTTCTATGGTATGGAAGAGGTCATTGAAAATATAGTCTCCTATTTCAGGCATGCAGCTCAAGGACTTGAAGAGAACAAACAGATTCTCTACTTGCTAGGCCCAGTAGGCGGCGGTAAATCCTCAATAGCAGAAAAGTTAAAAGCACTCATGGAAAAAGAGCCTATCTACTGCTTGAAAGGTTCTCCGGTATTTGAGTCACCACTGGGATTATTCGACCCCGACGAAGACGCAAGAATACTGGAGGAAGATTACGGCATTCCCGATCGCTATATAAAATCAATCATGTCACCTTGGGCAGTGAAAAGATTACATGAATATAATGGCGACATCAGTCAATTTAGTGTGGTGAAATTATACCCGTCTCGGTTGGACATGATAGCAATTACAAAAACCGAACCCGGCGATGAAAACAATCAAGACATTTCGTCTTTAGTGGGAAAAGTTGACATCCGAAAACTCGAGGATTTTCCACAAAAAGACCCAGATGCATACAGTTTTTCCGGCGGACTATGTCGATCCAATCAAGGAATCATGGAATTTGTGGAAATGTTCAAAGCGCCTATCAAAGTCCTGCACCCGTTGTTGAGTGCTACTCAGGAAGGTAATTACAACAGTACCGAAGGCCTGAGCTCTATACCCTTTGACGGAATCATACTAGCTCATTCTAATGAATCGGAATGGCAGTCTTTCAAAAATAACAGGAACAATGAAGCATTTATCGACCGGGTCTACATAGTAAAAGTCCCCTACTGTCTTCGTGTTTCCGAAGAAATTAAAATTTATAGAAAGCTGCTTGAAAATAGTTCGCTGTCACAGTCACCGTGTGCGCCTGATACGCTAAAAATGCTAGCCCAATTCGCCGTATTATCAAGACTCATTGAGCCAGAAAATTCCAACATTTACTCAAAAATGCGAGTCTACGATGGAGAAAGTCTTAAAGATACTGATCCGAAGGCAAAAAGCTTACAAGAGTACACAGATAACGCGGGAGTCAACGAAGGCATGAGCGGTCTTTCAACACGATTTGCTTTCAAAATTTTGGCAAAAGTTTTTAATTTCGACCCAACAGAAATCGCTGCAAACCCCGTTCATCTTCTTTATGTTCTTGAACAACAAATTGAACAAGAACAGTTTCCAGAGGAAATTGCAGAGAGATATCTGAACTTTATTAAGGAGTATTTGGCAACGCGTTATGTAGAATTTATCGGAAAAGAAATCCAGACTGCGTACCTGGAATCGTATTCCGAATATGGCCAGAATATCTTCGACCGCTACGTCACGTATGCTGATTTTTGGATTCAAGATCAAGAGTATCGAGACCCGGAAACGGGAGAGATTCTCGATAGACCGGCGCTTAATGAAGAGCTAGAGAAAATAGAAAAACCTGCCGGAATCTCTAATCCGAAGGATTTTCGTAACGAGATAGTCAATTTTGTTTTGCGCGCACGTGCTAACAATGATGGAAAAAACCCGACTTGGAATAGTTACGAAAAACTACGCACCGTTATTGAAAAGAAAATGTTTTCAAATACTGAAGACTTGTTACCCGTTATTTCATTTAACGCGAAGGCATCTGCCGCTGATCAAAACAAGCACACTGAATTTGTAACCCGAATGGTAGACAGGGGATATACCGAAAAACAAGTCAGACTACTGTCCGAGTGGTATCTGAGAGTTCGTAAATCACAATAGACAGCTGAAAAATTGTGACAATATTGCCGAGTCCCAAAAAAAGGAGTGAAACCTTTGAGCTACCTGATTGATCGGCGCCTCAATGGAAAAAACAAAAGCGCTGTTAATCGGCAGCGTTTTCTTCGCCGTTATCGCAAACATATTAAGCAATCGGTTGCAGATGCTGTCGGCAGCCGCTCTATCACCGACATGGAGAAAGGCGGCGAAATCACCATTCCCAGTCAGGACGTTCAGGAGCCGGTATTTGGACACGGGTCTGGGGGTAAACATAATACTGTTCACCCCGGAAACAAGGAGTTTATAACGGGAGATATGCTACCAAGAAGTAGCGGCGGCGGCGCTGGGAACAAGGCAAGTAATTCTGGCGAAGGAATGGACGACTTTGTTTTCCAAATCACTCAAGCAGAATTTCTCGATTTTATGTTTGAAGATCTCGAACTGCCGAATTTGGTTAAGCGGCAGCTCGCTGGCTCAGATTCCTTCAAATACAAGCGAGCCGGGTATTCAAAAGTTGGCAACCCCAACCAAATCAATATTGTACGATCACTACGAGCTGCAAATGCGCGCCGTATTGCTCTCGGCACGCCGTCCAAAAAAAAATTACGAGAGCTTGAGAAATCGCTCGACGATCTTGTAACACATGAATTACCGGACATGGACAAGATAAAAGCTCTGCGTACAGAAATTGATATACTCAAAGCAAAAATCAAGCGTATTCCGTTTATCGATACCTTCGATATCAAATACAACCTGACCGTCAAAGAACCTCTTCCGAGCTCTAAGGCCGTTATGTTTTGCATAATGGATGTTTCCGGATCAATGGACCAGGCGACGAAGGACATGGCAAAAAGATTTTATATACTTCTGTATTTATTTCTGCAGCGCAATTACGATCGAACTGATGTCATTTTTATCCGCCACCACACCAGTGCCAAAGAAGTAAGCGAGGAAGAGTTTTTCTATTCTAGGGAAACCGGTGGCACCATTGTGTCCAGCGCACTAAAGCTCATGAAAAAAATCATGGACGACCGATACCCCGTTTCTGAATGGAATATCTATGGCGCGCAGGCATCCGATGGCGATAACTGGAATGACGACTCGCTGACTTGTTACGATTTACTGACGCAACAAATATTGCCGCTAGTACAGTACTTTTCCTATATAGAAATTTCTCCACGAGAACATCAAGCACTGTGGTACGAATACGAAAAAATTCAGTCTCAGTTTCAGGACGCATTTGCAATACAGCAAATTATTGACGCGGGGGACATCTATCCGGTGTTCAGGGAACTGTTTCAAAGGAGGCCTGCATGAGCTCAGCTACCCACAAAAGACAGTATATTTCAACGGAGTCCGACTGGACCTTTGAGCTTATTACCCGCTACGAGGAGGTTATTGACGGCATCGCCAAGGAATTTGGTCTCGACACCTACAGAAATCAAATTGAAATAATTAGCTCCGAACAAATGATGGACGCCTATTCATCCTCCGGAATGCCGTTATTTTATCATCACTGGTCTTATGGAAAACACTTCGCTGGCATTGAAAGTAATTATAATCGTGGTCAAATGGGCCTAGCCTACGAAATTGTCATTAATTCCGATCCCTGTATTGCTTACTTGATGGAAGAAAATACATTAACTATGCAAGCCTTAGTTATCGCTCACGCTTGCTATGGGCACAATTCCTTTTTCAAGGGAAACTACTTGTTTCGCACGTGGACGGAAGCCGATTCAATCATCGATTACTTGGTTTTTGCAAGAAATTATATACGTAAATGTGAAGAGCGCCACGGTGTCGAAGACGTTGAGAAACTGCTAGATTCCTGCCACGCATTGATGAATTACGGCGTCGATCGATACAAACGACCTCACCCGATTTCGGCTGAAAAAGAAAAGATACAGCAGCAAGAACGAGAAGCGTCATTGCAAAGACAGGTCAATGATCTTTGGCGGACTATACCAACCCTCAAAATGGACGTCGAAGAAATTCTACTACACCCTTTTCCCGCAGAGCCACAGGAGAATTTACTCTATTTTCTGGAAAAAAATGCACCTCTGTTAGAGCCTTGGCAACGTGAAGTGATTAGAATAATAAGGAAAATTGCTCAGTATTTCTACCCGCAACGACAAACTCAA
>JBLHNZ010000118.1:0-9769 GCA_047623245.1 Oceanicoccus sp.
CAGAGACGACAACAAACGTTGTCGGGTAAAAATTGGCGTCCCCTAGGGGGTTCGAACCCCTGTTACCGCCGTGAAAGGGCGGTGTCCTAGGCCTCTAGACGAAGGGGACGCTATGGGCTCTTTGGCTTCTCAACCGAAGAGGCGCGCATAATAAAAAGCTTCGCGGCAAAGGTCAAGCCAAATTTGCAAAATTTAACTAATGTAATGGTTTTTCTCGCAAAATGCCTAAAACTCCACCAATTGCGATGAAGGTGTATACTTATTCGGACAAGCTTACGGTAAAATTAGAAAATCGGCTCTCGCGTTTTAAAATCGGGAAATGATAGAAATTCGATAAAACTAAACGAGAGAAGGCATGTCAACGGAATTTATAGTCGCCATTATTGGTATTAGCCTACTTACACTGGTTGCGATAGCCCTTACCATGCAATCTCTTGAAAAAAGCAGAAAAGAAAAGAAAAGACTACTGGGTCTCCTTAATTCCCGTGTGCGCAATTTTGAATACATGCTTAACAACTTCCCAGAAGGCTTTTTAGGCCGCGACCTGCAAATACTCGTATGTAAAAGCCTTCAGGAAGTATTTCACCAACTCGGCAACGTTAACCCGAGAGACAAATCAAATACGACCAACTTCAAACAACTTGAGCAAAAGATAAGCGTACTCTCGAATCGGGCAGCTACGGAAAAAAACGTTACCTTAACGGACAAGCAACAAATCGTTGAGATACAGAAATTACTCAAACACCTCTATAGTTTTATTGCCAAGTTAACTTCCAGCAAGAGAATTTCTAACAACGACAGCCAGCGCTATGCATCGCAAATTCGCAAGCTAATGCTGCAAACAACTACTGACTCCCTCAATCAGGCCATTAGTGAAGCCATTAAGATCGGCAAATTCCCTTTGGCACTGCACAATTTGAAAATGGCCATTGATAAACTAACTAAAGAGAACACAGGGGGAATTTACAGCGAAAAAATTGCCCATTACGAACAACAGATCTCCGACATTTCCGCTTTAAATTTGCCAAAGAAAGACCCCGTCGATCGTCAAGAAACTGATGATGACAAAGTATGGGAAGAAATGAAGAAACCTGACGACACATGGAAAAAGAACGCAATTTATGACTAAGACTCGTATTAATTGATGCGCCTCAAACTGCTTCCTTAGAAACATCACAATGCAGCTGCATGTACAGCTCTGACTTTTCGCCCAAAAATTCGCTATACACCGTTCTCTCCGTAGCAAACCATATTAAAAATATTTTTGTGTGGTAGCATACTCTCCGATTATTTGTTACTAGAACCCTAATTTTATCTAACAACGAAACTCGCTACTGATTTTTATTCGTCAGTCTCAAAAAACAGTCAACCAAAGGAAAAAGACCTGTGACAAAATCACAGTTTGTACAATCTCAAAAGCTAGCTGACGTCTGTTATGAAATCAGAGGGCCCGTTTTGTCTGAGGCACACCGACTGGAAGAAGAAGGCCATCGAATTCTCAAACTGAACATAGGCAATCCTGCGCCGTTTGGATTTGACGCTCCAGATGAAATTATCCAAGACGTTATTCGCCTGTTACCCACAGCACAAGGATATTGCGAATCGAAGGGACTGTACTCGGCGCGAAAGGCTGTAATGCAGCACTATCAGCAACAAGGCATAATGAGCATTGACATCGACGACGTTTTTCTTGGAAATGGTGCCAGCGAACTCATCACCATGTCCATGCAAGGACTTCTAAACGATGGCGATGAGGTACTAATACCAGCGCCAGATTACCCGCTTTGGACCGCGTCAGTCTCTCTTGCTGGAGCAAAACCGGTTCATTATATCTGCGACGAAGAGGCAGAGTGGTTCCCGGATATTGATGATATACGAACGAAGATTACTCCAAATACAAAAGCCATAGTCGTGATCAATCCGAACAATCCAACTGGGGCCGTATACACTCGTGATCTGCTGCTGCAAATAGTGGCTTTAGCCGAAGAGCATTCTCTAGTTGTTCTCGCCGATGAGATTTACGACAAAATCCTCTATGACGGAGCAGTGCATATTCCTTTGAGCTCACTGGTCAATGATACCATTTGCCTAACCTTTAATGGCCTGTCTAAAGCTTACAGACTTGCCGGATTTCGCAGCGGCTGGATGCTCATAACGGGAGCTAAACATAGAGCGAAAAGCTACATTGAAGGCTTGGAGATCCTCTCTTCTATGCGTTTGTGTGCAAACGTCCCCTCACAACACGCTATTCAAACATGTTTGGGAGGATACCAGAGCATCAAAGACTTGGTACTGCCTGGTGGACGCCTAGTTGAGCAACGAGACCTCGCCCACAAACTGCTGAATGACATTCCCGGTGTAAGCTGCACGAAGCCAAAGGGAGCTATATATCTGTTCCCCAAAATTGATCAGAAAATGTACCCCATTGAAAATGATGAAAAGCTGGTTTTAGACTTTTTACTTCAGGAAAAAATACTACTGGTCCAGGGTACCGGTTTCAATTGGCCAAAACATGACCACGTTCGTGTGGTTTTTCTGCCGAGAAAAGACGATCTGACCTATGCTATTGAACGATTTGGCGCTTTTCTGGCACGATTGTAGAAAGGTAGGCTATGCAAAAAGTAGGCGAAAACTGAGAGCCAGTCAACACAGAGATGACGATGAGCGATATTCATATAGACGATTTTTATAAGGACGTTGCCAGGATATTTTTGCGCCTCTACTTAACTTTCCCGCGCAAAACGATTCTCTACGTTGAAGACATATGCGGCGAAGATGACCCCGATGATTTTGGCTTGCACAGCGACCGATTTTTATCGGGCTTCGCCACCATGATCTGGCTCGGCGAACACGATTACCTTCGATACGACAACACAATACAACAAGAAGCAATTGATCAGGCGGTTTTGTCCGAAAAGGGGTTCGTTTTGTTATCGTCCCGATCAACCTTCGATCTAGACGAAGATAACCACGCCGAAGATATTCCAACTTCAGTCCTGGAACATTCTAGAAGTAATATCGCTCAACTTCGTAAAGCGATAAAGAGTGGTTCATCCATTATGATTAGACAATGTGTTCACTATCAACTATCAAAAAAAACGTAATCGCTCTCGATACCCCCAGCGCTCCTGTGAATTATATTCGATAGTGCAGCATTTTAAGGTTTCTTTGACTATCGACTTCCGGGAAATCCTCGCGATTTTGCAATCGTTCAACAAATTCGGCGTTTGGTAACTCACGCCCTATAATCTGCGTGAGAAAATCTTCACTCAATTCTGGCGCGTTTAAACAGGCCAATAACTCTCCCCCCTCTGCCATAAGCGACGGAATACGGCGTAATACTCTCGCATAGTCTTTGTCGGCCATAAAGCTTCCTTTTTGGCGAGAAGGCGGATCGAGCACAACAATATCATAAGGACCACGAGCAATTATATTTTTCCAGGAACGGAATATGTCGTAAGCCAAAAACTGCACATCCCTCTTGAGTTTGCCCTCCTGATTGTTCATTTTGTGATTATCTCTTCCGACATTTAGGGCCGCTTTACTCATGTCTACATTCATCACTGTTTTAGCACCGCCCTTTATCGCGGCGACCGAAAATGAACAAGTATAAGCAAACAAATTCAAAACGCGCAAACCGTCTGCGCGCTCCATTAACCAGCGACGCCCAGGTGCCATATCGAGGAAAAAGCCGCTGTTTTGTTTCTCGCCAAAGGACAGCGAAAAATGTAAATCGCGCTCCACAGCAAATGTTTTATCCGGTAAATCCCCCCACAAAATATCGATAGGCGCACCACGTTTACTGCGATGCTGAACTATGCAACACGCTATCCGACCTGTTCCTAACTGCTTCAACTCGTCGACGAAATCGTGCCACTCAGTTTCAATAACAGAGTTATATAAAGTCACCAACAATACGGGTTTAAACCAATCAACATTGAGATAATTAAGACCCTCGACGGTTTGGCCTCGTCCATGGAAAAAACGGCATGCGTCGTGGTCAAAACGCGACGAGAGACCTTCTGAAACTGCCGTAATAACGGGGTTTAAACTATTCACTCTTTGCTCTCTTCTAATATAACATCATCGAAACCCAGCCCAACCGGATACATAATGACGTCATGATAACCTGTTATGACTTGCCTAAAACCAGAAAAATCTTTGTCGAGCAAGGCATCATTACTGTCGACCATCAGTGGCCGTCCCTGCAACTCCGTAATCTTAGTTTTTGTCGCAATAACAATAATATTGTCCAACCCAATTTGACGAATAACATTGGGACTAAACTGTTGATTACCACGACCAATAATATGTCCCTGCCCGCCTATCGGCGTGATTATCATTTTTGCATGGCCGCTATGATCAGCGAGTAATTCGACAATATCTTTTTCGCGCAAATCAGCCCCTAGTAGCCGATTTCTTAGAATCGCATCAACGCCCAGTAAACTATTGGGTATGTCTAATTCTTCCATCACCGCTCTAGTCGTTGTGCCCGGGCCTATTAAATAAAGACAGTTTTCTTCCATTGATTCGACAATGTCAGCCGCAATATCTTGCAGGACTAGCTCTTCAACTTCGCGGCCAGAAGATTTCACTTGCTGTAGGAAATGCCCTTCTCTAGGTACCAGTAATTCGCCATAATACTTCGCCCTGACCATTCCTTCGCGAAATGCTTGTTCGTCAATATCTTTGACTTCAGCCAAGCCAATATCCACCAATTTCCCACTGACTAGACGATGAATTATTTCCCCCGCCGCCTGTGGCGATACCGCATAGACTCCCGAATGCATTTTGACACCCGAAGGGATACCAAGCACAGGAAAATCAGATCCTATCGATTGATGTATATCTCGCGCTGTGCCGTCACCTCCGACGAAAACAAGTAAATCGACGCCGGTAACTTTGATTGTTTGGGCTGCGCGAATAGTATCTTCCGCATTCGTTGCACCATCCACATACCCGACTACTTCAAGCGGAAAACCAAGTTCTTTAACAATATCGCCACCCATCCCGCCATCGAAACAAATAATTTTTATCTTATCTCTCAGAGGCTCAACGACTTGTAAAGCCTGTAGTGCTCGCTGCGGAGCTCGAGAAACCCCTCCGTCAGCCAGGGCCTTCCTAACGATCGATGCACCGTCGCTACCTTTTAATGCAAGCGGACCACCAATGCCTGCCATCGGATTCACAATCAAACCTAATCTAAACAACAATTACCCTGCCTCGACATGCCTAAACTCCTATATTTTGAAAAAATCCAGCACTCTGAAAGGTGTAGATTCCGGTATTTGTAACAAAATGAAACATCAGATAAAAACTCTAACGATAATAGTATATCCCCCAAAAAATCTGAAAAAAATCCACAATGTGAACAATATTTTCGTCGACGACGACTTTTAAATCTTCACTATTTATCGCGTTTTTTACGTCTACAGACTAGAAAACAGAAATAAATCGGACGACAAATTCCGGGGAGTCTGGTAAAAGTCAGCTAAATGTTCATGAAACGATGCGGCCCTACCCGACAGGCCCGACTCACAAAGGCTCATAACTTTTCCGTAAACTGCCATTTTGAATGGCCTGGAATCTGACTCAGCACCACTTAAGTTGTCGACGCTCACCGAAAACCTCTTGTCGCAGGACACTGCGAAAATCCACTCTAAAGCCTGCGGCATAATTTCCACACGCTCAAACTCTTTTTGTTGCTCTAAGTTACGACCGTCGGGTTCGTACCAGTATCCATAATCAACTAACTCCCGCCGCTCCGTTCCCGCAACACACCAATGTGCAACTTCATGAAGAGCACTAGAAAAGAAACCATGCGCAAAGACCACTTGACTAAACTGGGATTTTTCGTTCGACGGTAGGTAAATAGGTTCTCCCTCTCCTTTTACTAACTGGGTATTCTCTGTTTTCAAAAAGGTCGAGTTGAAGATAGAAATAAGGTCATTAACGCAATGTTTTGCAGATCGAGTGACCGTCACCTCTGATGTACTACGACCGTTACTGGGGCTTCTAGCCGAAATAAATTCACCCATTATAAATTAGGCCATCGACAGACGACGGCAATTTCTCTTTGCTGTTATCGATTGAAGGTTGGTCGACAAGCCATTGATAATAGGAGTCGCTATGCCATTCCTTTCCACCTAATAAGTGGTCCATGTATCGTTTCTCCGGTAACAAGCCATCTTTCAATAATGCTTTGTTAGCGACGTAAACCCATGCGCTGATAACACCTTTCGCTGAGCTTAACTGGAACACGTCGCGACCATAACGATAAGGATTACCTTCAAATCGATCCATCATCGATATATCGTCCGGATGATTGAGCTCGTAAAGTACTCCTTCGACATGGCTTACAGGACTAAAACCAATATTGGCATACGCTACCCCTTCCTTACCGGACGCTTGTTTGTTGAACCGCAACTGAAATCCGAACAATTTTCCTGCAAAAAGAGTATTAAATCCAATACCTCTTGCTTTCATCCTTTCAGGATTCATATTACTACCGTAGGCAAAATAATGATGTATTTGGTAAGAACGTGTTTTCAAAAGATAATCCGCTTGAAATCGGGAAACTAAATAAACTAATTGTAAATATGATAATCAGTGATATCAATCTGTTAAATCAAAACCGCACGTTAACGAGATAACCCTCGACTCGCCAAATCGGCTGCTTGTACCTATACTTATTGCACAACGGCGATTTTTCGATAATTATTACTGCTGTAATAGCTATCGGGAGCTTAACTCAATTTCGCCCTCGCGGGTAATTGAGAAATGGGGGATATGCTTATGGTCACCTCAACGCTAGACAGCAAAAATGACAACACTTCCCTTCGGGATGAAGACAAAATAATTGATATCTTCTCGAAAAAAACGGTCGCAGAACGAGAAAGAGAACAATTCATTAGGTTGTCACCCGAATATGACGGCCTTAGTATGCTTTATTCCAACAACAACTCTTCGAACTATAAATTATTTACCATGAAGGTCTTATGTTGGGGAATACGACTCAATGGAGAGGTTGTCGGCCTCGTTCCATGGCTTAACAAACTGGTTCCCTGCACAGACCTGCAGGACACAGACTACGGTAATTTCGAAGGCTACTACGATGTAGCGAATAGCGATACGTTTTCTGAGCCACCCCCATATAAGGTCACAGAGCTCAATATAGCCAGTCAATTTTTCTCAAAAAAACCAAAAAAGAAAACGGAAGTGCTGCAAGAAATCCCAGATAATATTGGCACTCACGCAATGTTGTATACTCCAGGCAGTACTAATATTGTCCTTACCGAAGTATTGAGCTGGCAATTACTGGGCGACGGAACTATGCGCGCAATGTTGATAGATGAATTGAGAGTGAAAAGCACGCCAGTTTTACCAGGTGATCCGTGCTTATACCCTGCTGATCAAAATCCATCTTTCCGCTACTTTTTCCAGCATCATATCGCTAACCAAATCAAAGACGAGGACCCTGAAGCAATATCCGCCATTTCTTTATTACTCGACTAGCACCAGACGACTGTCGATGAAGCCAAGCTACATCGGCGATCGCAAAAAATGATATAACATAAAAAATAACTGAAGAGCGAAAAGTTAGCACTTACAATTTTTGGATAAAATAATGATATGTTCTTTCTCTTTCTTCTTGCCGTAATAGTGAATGATTCAAAAACGTACAAAATTTTGGTACATCACGGGTTGTGGACGGGTCTGTTGCAATGACTTCCACTACATCCCCCGTTGCCATATCTCGAATTTTGTTGTGAAGCATCATCACGGGCTCGGGGCACAGTAAGCCGCTCGTATCCAGGGTGTCACTTACGGTTATATCTGTATCCATAAATTAATAAGTTCTATCCACAATATAGTTAAAAAGAGAGTGTGGAAACACAACCAAATATAGTCCTCGCACACCCTGCTGCTGCCCACTTCACATAAAACATAAGTATTAAAACACATATCGAATTAGCGGAGTATAAAACATGATAAACATAGGTAGTTTATCCAGCAAGAGACGGCTTTTCCGTTGCCGAGTCCTCAATCATACGTTCATGTTACTTCGTAAAAACCATCCCTTTTTAGCCCTATACGTTCAAAATTTGTTGGCAGAAACGACTCACGGATCACCAGCTGCCGATATTGAAACATTCCTCCCAGCGGCCAGAATCAGCGAAATAGTCATCGCAATATCTGCGATTGCGGAGCAGAGCACCAACAAAAATGAAGCCTCTTCTCTAGAGGTAATCGCAATACACTCAACTATGCTGGAGTGGCTTATTTACACTCAGAACTTTATGAGTAATATGAATTTGCTCTTTGTCCAACCAAAACTCCATACCAATTAAGTTTTCACGATTAATGTGCACGTTTCCGTTACGTCGTCAAACGCAATACAAATTTCACTGCTGTCTAACTGTTTCTGAATTTGTGCAACTTTTTCATCTAAAGTAAAATCCCGATGCCCGTAATCTGTACCCTCGCGCGTAATAAAATCCTCAATCACCGCCCGCTTCAACTCTGCACTTAGCTGCTCCTGCGGTATTTCGATAAAGTCTGTCAAATAGCATCCCACCTACAGTAGTTAACATAATATTATGATTTGATTTTCGTACAATCACGTCAGATTGCAGTGTTATCCGCAAAATGCCCTTTTTCGTCAACCATTGTCAAATTTCGTCTTGCTAAACCTAAGAAAGATCATTGGCGGCGATTGAAAGACGCTCACTATTATGACATCTTAATCTTAACAAAATGCAGGTATACTAAAAAAACTAATAAGTGGAGATTCACCGTGACAACTTCTATCGTATTTACTTTCATTGGCGCAGACAAACCGGGACTTGTAGAAAAATTAACCTCTATTGTTTCGCAGCATGGCGGTAACTGGTTAGAAAGCCGTATGAGCCAACTCGCGGGTCAATTTGCGGGTATTACTCAAGTTCAAGTCTCGAACGCAAAAGTAGATGAATTAAGACAAGCACTTAACGACATGTCGGGCAGTGATCTAACTGTTGTCGTTCAACCCGGAATGATTCATACCCAAGATCAAAAAATCAAGCACTTAGAGTTAAGCTTAATAGGCAATGATCGTCCCGGTATTCTCAAAGAGCTGTCGAGTGCCTTGGCCGCACGAAATATTAATGTGTGTGAGCTAAGCACACGGGTGACCAGCGCGGCAATGACAGCGGAGCCGTTGTTTGAGGCGGTGGCAGACATCCAGGTTCCGAATTCTCAGGATTTAGAAGAACTTAGCGATACACTGGATGAAATTGCCAACCTTCTTTCTGTTGATATTTCCCTTGATTACTGAGCAGTATTTTAAGCAAAAGCGGTTAACTTAGCGATTTATCCAGCGTTGCAGTAAAACTCGAAGAACAGTAAAAACAAAGGCAGCCCCAATGATTAGCATTGCGGCAACAACGCATATGACAAAGAAGGTCAGCATCAATTTCGCTTCGACATCAAATACAAAAATTGCCGAGCCTACAAATGTACCGGTTGCAAACAAAGCGATAAAGATAGTTCTAAAAGAACTTTTTCTATAAAATTTCATTATTTAATAGGCTACTCGAAAATGGACAATCGTCTATATCGAAGCCTACTGGCCCCAATATTTAATAAGTTTATTGCGATCTCTGACATTAGTTATGAATTATAAACCACTGGTCGCTTTGATAACATGGCTTTAAGTAATGGCATTGCTCTCCGCCGACACTGCCCCACTGAAAGATTTCCAGCGAAGCCGGCTATTTCTCTGCAATAA
>JBLHNZ010000119.1:0-9763 GCA_047623245.1 Oceanicoccus sp.
ACCTGATTGCGCACTTTGACAGTTGCATGCGGCACAAATGAGAAAGATCAAAACAATTGTTCTGCTGTAATGTGCTCTTGGCGCGTTCATTTTCATGTCGTTGCCCCTGTTGCCAGTCAGTTCACTATAACAACTTCAAAAAAGCACTCAATGCCGCTGATACTAAGTTGTGGGTTGGCTCACACTCAACAGCAAGATTCTATTCATCGGCAGTGAAATCCAGATAAAGCCTTCTTTGCGGTAAACACATCTATGGATAAATAGGGGGTATTGTGTTCATTCTCAAGCGCGTACGCTCAGTCACTGTTAGCGGAATCGTGTCCCAGAAAGCCGGCGACACAGCTAAAATATAAACGAGATAAGCTAAACATCTTTTTTCGATTTCGTAACACTATTTCGAGATAAAACAGCTCTTGCTGAACGTTCAAATTCAGTATCTAAGTAGGGAGACAATATATCGAAAATCTGAATTAGTCCGCTTACCATGTCCATTTTTTCAATATTGTGTGTTGGCGACGAAATCTGGATATGGCGAATCCAATTACTCCATATTAGCCAGGTATTTAACGCCAACGAGGCATAACCATTGGTACCTCGAGGTTTTCTCATATTCTTATCTTTCACTAGCTGTTTGCTGATATTTTCTAAATTCTCGACTGCCCAAGCCTGTAGGTCTCGGTATTTCTGAGACAGTTCCGCATCCTTTCTCAATAAGTGCAGTAAACCGCCAAAAAAGAACCGATACTTCCATGCTACTCCCATACTGCGTTGGTAGAAGTTGACAAATCGAGCCGTGCTTATCGGAGGCACTACATCTTCGGCTATAACCGCGCGGATTTCTATTTCCAGTCTTTCAAATAATGCGCGTACAATTTCCTCTTTGTTCTTGAAGTGATAATAAAGATTGCCCGGACTAATCCCCAAACTTTCAGAAACTTGCGTTGTGCCGATACTCTGCGTTCCGTATTCATTCATTAGACGCAGGCTTTCTTCGATGATTCGTTCTCTGTTACCCATTGTGCCCTTCTTAATACGATTTAGACAAAGTTAAAATAGTTGATAGGTTGACAATGCCATAAAAGGAGGGAATACTCTAATCCTAATTAGAGTATTCCCTCTAATTGGCAGGTGAGGCACAGAAATAAAATGTCTGAATCAATCGATCAGGGTCAGCAACAGCCACGCATGACAATACGACGCATGCCTTTTACTTTTGTCGCTTCTCGTAAAACCCATTGGAATGGTGACAAGCCAGAGTTTTCGCAAATAGTTAATGCTGCATCGTTAGCCATGCCATTTTTGGAACCTCATCTTATTCGTTCGATGCGCAAAGCCCGAGTCGAAATCGCCGATCCAGTCCTGCGCGAACAATTAGATCAGTATGTGTCGCAAGAAGGGCAGCACTACCAACAACACAAAAAATACAATGACAGTATTGCGGACGAATATAGCTGTGTTGAGGGTATTGAAAAAATTTTGGCAGCAGACTACAAATCGTTGGACAAAAAATCACTTAGGTTCAAATTAGCCTATGCTGAAGGATTTGAATCGATGGCTCTGGCGATCGGCAATATGTTAATTACCGATCGTGAATATCTTTTTGGAAAGAGTGATTCGACAGTGGCATCACTTATTTTGTGGCATTTTGTTGAAGAAATAGAGCACAAAAATGTTGCTTTTGACGTCTATGATTATTTATTTGGCAGCTATTTATGGCGTATTTATGGTTTCGTTTACGCGACGGCCCATATCTTTTTTCGTAGCCGACAAGCCTATCGCTTACTTCTAAAACAGGATGGGCTTTGGAGTAATTGGAAAAGCCGCTGGAGACTTACGCGGCTGTTGTTACGAATATTTAAAAACCTCACGCCTCGTTTGTTAGCTGTTTTTCGACCGGGTTATCACCCTGAACAAATATCAGACCCCCAGTGGGTTCTCGACTGGACCGAAATGTTTAAGGTCGACGCACAACAAGCCGCACAGCTGGATACTAACAGATTCTCTGAAGCATCGCCCGCTGCCTTAATATCGTGAAAGGATAGACTATGCCCGATTCAAAACACTTAATTGTTGGTTGCCAGAGCATGCAGCCCCGTATGCAGGCCCTATTATTCTTGAATGGTCTAGGTCTTTTTGTCGTAGCGATACTATTTGGCTGGGTGTGGTTTTTTCATCTACTCGGAGAAATTGTTGTATGGCCGCTGCCAATTCAAATAGAAGTCGACATCCCAGGAGATTCCAGAGCATTTCGCATGGGACATATGGAAGCAATTACTCAGGGATTGCTGCTAATGGCCTTGGCTTTTGGTGGCCAATTTATGAAGTTGAGCCAAAAAGAATTTAGAGGACTGTTCTGGACCGCCATGATTACGACGTGGTTATTCACGCTACCGGCGATGGCGAATACTTTTTTTGGCACCCGTGGTTTAGCGTTTGGAGGCGGACCGTTCAAGGCTAGCTTAGCTAACGATGTGATATTTCTATTTGGATGGCCGCCAATTGTCGCAGTGCACCTGTTGTTTGGTTTGGCTTGTCTGGGCGTCTTTAGATTTTTGCGAAGTAGCACTTAGTTCATTGCTGTCTTTGTCTAATCAGTCGTTGATGGATGGATGAATGGAGTTCGATAAGTCGCTAGGTCAGAACAGCCTCTGAGTAAAAAAAACAGGCAAGCTACAAGTTTGGCTTGCCACCTCTTTACCTTCGAAGAGAGTATATAGCAAAAACTATGTATACAGGGCCGTACTAGCAACGACATTTCCTCTATTTTTTGTCTACCGTTGAGCCAGTCTTATAGATAGCCAAATAGACCAGTGGTGCGATGGAGCCTGTGAAAAGTGTTGCCACAGCCCATGGCCACGGGTTTCGTCCCGCCTTTTTTGCTTCTGGAATTAACCAACTTAAAACAAGCACAAGAGCGATCACAAGATCGGCGAATACCTGCCAGCCCGCCGGGCTATGGCGATGATAATCAAAGATTCCAATAAAGCCCACTTCCATAACGGCATAAAAAGTTAGAAAAATGAACGGAATCAAAATGGCAATACTCATAATACGTTTGTTATTCATGGCGATCTCCTTTTATGTGAATTCAAGCTATTATTAATCCTGCTGCGACTCTCAGCAATAACCTCAGAGGTCATTGCTGTTAGATCCGTATGAGAAGAGTATGAGATATTGTCGGGAGAATGTTATGGCTCTAGTCGTTCAGAACAACTTTATGTTTATGTGTCGCCACTGGCGCGAATACCGAAAATTGTCGCAGCTTGATCTCGCGCTTGAGGCCAACGTCTCGCAGCGCCATGTCAGTTGGCTGGAAACTGGACGAAGTTTACCTAGCCGCGAAATGGTATTGCGCTTGTCAGAAGCTTTGGAAATTCCGCTTCGAGAAAGAAATAGCGTGTTGCAGTCTGCTGGGTTCTCTGCAGCATACACAGAAAAGGCTCTGGATGACCCTTCCATGGCCCCGGTATTAGACGCGCTGAATCACGTGTTGCGGCATCATGATCCGATGCCGGCTGTGGTGATAGATCGCTTTTGGAATGTAAAAATGAAAAATAAAGCGGCTGAATTACTGCTGGGCGTAGTGGGTGATACAGAGCTTTTACTGGAGGGTATGGAGACATCCAAAGAGATCAACCTAGCATTACTGACCTTACACCCGCAAGGGCTGAGGCCCTACATAAAAAACTGGGATCAGGTGGCGCCAGCATTCATTCGACGTTTAAAAGGCGAAGCTTTTTCTTCCGGAGATGTCGATGTCGAAAAGACCTTTGCCAGATACATAGAGCTCGTTGAACCGATAATCGCTAGCGATATTCACACGGAAACTTTGTTACCAGTTTTGCCACTGGAGCTAAACATTAACGGTCTGGACTTGAGTTTATTTTCAGTTATGTCGACTTTCGGAACCCCGCAAGACGTCACGACTGATGAATTACGTATCGAAGCGTTTTACGCAACAGACGAAAAAACCGAGCAGTTCTTTAAATCGGTCGCTGTCGAATCCTAAATGTAAAAAAAGTGTAGAGTATTAACTGGGTAGTGCAGTAATTTTATAGGCACAACGTCTGGCGCCGTCAATAATGTGTTCCTCACGGCTGACAGAAGCCTGGCCTTCAAGCACCGTTTGAAACAGATTAAGTTCAGATCGGCAAAAATTTAAACATTGGGTGGCTGCAGCGCAAATTGGGCAGTGGTTTTCAAGTAGCCAGTAAGTGGTTGCGTCATCTTTGACTATTGTGGCCATATATCCTTCATTGGTCCGAAGTTGAGCTAGAGACTGAAGTTTTGTGGCTAAATCTTTTTTGTCTTCAAGGGTTCTACTATACAGTTTTAGAGACTCTTTTTCCCTGTGCTCAATTAATTTGTCCAGACCGCTATTTCCAAAAATAGATTTTACTGAATCTATGAGCTGAACTGTGAGTTCCTCATGGCCGTTGACAAAATGGCTGTTGCTTTTCGGTGTGAGTGCCC
The DNA here is from genome assembly GCA_047623245.1 of Oceanicoccus sp. Lineage (GTDB taxonomy): Bacteria > Pseudomonadota > Gammaproteobacteria > Pseudomonadales > Dasaniaceae > Oceanicoccus. The sequence continues at coordinate 4,474 of JBLHNZ010000119.1, forward strand.
AGTGACGGGTAGGGCGGCCTCGTGGAGCTTTTTTGTCTTCGAACTCGACATCGCCGTCGTCTTCTAGTAATTGCATCTGTTGCCGGACGCCCATAGTCGTTAATTTTAGCTCTTCGGCAAGGTCTTTAGCCGTTAGTGCTCCTCTGTTTTTTAGCAGCTGCACGATTTTATCGGTCGTTTTCATAGAGTATCTCCTCGGGTTATTATCGCGAAAATATAAACTAAGTAAACGTTTTAGTTTATTAATAGCTTTACTTTTTTATATAAAGCATTTACCTTACATATTATTAAGTAATAATTAAAGTTTACTAATTATGGTGTTGGTATCCGGCAATCATCATTAGCCATACTGTGGAAGTCAATCTGAAATTCCGCGCTATTAATAGACGCCTAAGAACCGTGTCTAGAATGACCGAAATATTCAAACATTTTGCTCGTGTCGCAGTGCGGATAAGATCCCGTCCGGAGCAACAAACTTATGCCGAGAGCTTGCAGGCAATCAAAGAAACGGAGCACGTTTTATGAATCTAAATCAAGTGACACTGCCGGTCAATAACATGAAAGAGGCAACCGATTTCTACGAGAATATGGGGTTCTTGCTCATTGTTGATACACCACATTATGCGCGTTTTGAATGTCCCGAAGGCGCAAGTACTTTCTCGCTTTCATTAACAGCCGATGAATATCGAAATGGCGCAATCATTTATTTTGAGCACGAAAATTTGGATGAGTGGGTAATAAAGTTAGTAGCGAAAGGAATGCGTTTTGAAACTATGCCGGTCGATCAGTCTTACCTCTGGAGAGAGGCTGCGTTGAGCGATCCTTCCGGAAACAAAATTAAGCTTTTCTGGGCGGGAGAAAATCGACTCAACCCTCCGTGGCGATTAACAAGTAAGAAGTGATGATGAGTAGCGAATCCCCCTAAGTAAAGAGCGATAAGACAGTGAGGTCATAAAAAGGAAGAGGAAATAATTATGCTCCAGCTTGAACATTTAAACTTGGTTGTTAAAGACATCGCAGAAGCCTTGAAATTTTATGAAGCAGCATTCCCTCATTGGCAAATCCGTGGCGGGGGTGAAAATGAATGGTATGGAAAGCCTAGAAAATGGCTGCATTTCGGAGACGACTATCAGTATTTGGCTTTCGCCGACAACGGCGTTGACGAAAACCGCAATCTTAAAGGGCATCAAATAGGGTTAGCGCATTTTGCTTTCGTGACCCACGGTATGGATGATTTGGTGAAGCGTTTACAGAGCGCAGGGTACGAGATTGCGATTACCGGCGCCGAGAATGCCTATCGAAAAAATGTCTATTTTATCGATCCTGATGGATTCGAAGTCGAGTTTGTCGAGTATCTTACAGATCAGCCTGAATTACGTAATCAGTACTAGCGTACTTTTTTTGCGAGTCATGCATGGCTCAAATTCGGGGAGATACAGTCAAAAGTACACGGTATTTTTCTAACCATTTGGACTACCGTCAAATTATTGCTCGGCAGCTAGGTGTTCAAGCTTGAGTCCAATCGCAGTTCCCTGGGGAAATCCTTTCCAGTAGGTATGTGTCTTTGTCGGCTTTCCGGCTTTCATCGAATAAACGCTTTCGCTGGAATCTGGCACCAAATCCAGCCATGCTTGGTTTCTGGTTTTATCTTTTAGTTTCAAATCGAGAAAAGCTGTTATGAAGTGGTCCATGATGTTGTTCATTCTGACGTTGTCCCATACACGGTCTGTGTAGTGGTCCGCTCCGGTGTTACTTTCACTATTGACTATTTCCACCGGTGTCGGGATTGGCGCCCCGGCACTGTGCCCTGCGTTTATATACGTTAACAAATAGCGGTCGCTGTTGATGGCATTTTTGTATAGGGATCGAATGCCCTTTTCGTAGCCTGCTACCTTATCTAAACTCCCAGCAACAAATAGTGTTGGAACACTAATGTTGTGTAAGTCCTCTGCTCGCCACATACCGGTTGCCATACCCCATGGAGCTATCGCTACGCCTGCCTTAATTCTCGTGTCTAGACTATTTCGGAAATCAGGATTACTCGATGAATGATGAAGAAGCATGTCATTGGGTGGCGCTACAGGTATTCTAGCTCGGTTAGGATTGTAGCCGCCGCCCAGATTGTTGATTGCTCCATAACCTCCCATAGAGTATCCAATTAGTGCAGTTAGATCAGCGTTCAATATACCGGCCAAAAAACTACCGGCATTATTATTCATCGCGGCCATCTCGCTAATTACGAAACGCTGGTCGAGCGGTCGGTTGTAGAGAGTACTGGCAAAACCCTGTCGATCTTCGTAAGTGCTGTCAGAATGATCGATCGATGCAACGATATAGCCCTTACTAGCGAGGTTTTCACCCAAGTGACTCATTAGGTAGCGATTACCGGGATATCCGTGAGAAATAATAACTAACGGATACGGTATATTTGTTTGTAAGGGGTTGGCGTTCCGCACGGCTTTACCCGTTAAGGTAGCGTTAATGGCCGTGTTTGGTGTTGTTGAGATATACTGGCCGCCAGTCTGTTGTCCTGTTTTAAGTTGTGCGGGGTACCATATTTCAAGTGTCAGGTCTCTATTGTAGTAAACCGTTGCCTCGCCCTGTTTTGTCATTAAAATATCTGGGCGATTGTTGTCGGTCACAATAACGGTACGTACACCGATATTTAGATCACCATAGCTCGCTAGTTCCGGAGCGTCATGGCGGATGATGTCAATACGATTACTTTGAGCCTGTGCACTTATCGAAAAAGCGGCGATTAATATAAGCCAACAAAATATAAATCGAAAAAATGTAAACCGAAAGACATGGCTCATGAAAATATAACCTTTTTCAATCAAGTAGAGAAAATTCTAGAGTGTACAGCACTACTGTGCGATTACTATCGGAAACCGGAAGATTCCAGAACGAGAAAGATACCCAAATAAATTCGCCAAGATTGTCAGTTAAGCTATATGAACCTGTTAGTCGATAGGAAAGTCTTTTTTGGTTGACTATTGAATTCAGACCACGAGTTGCTGTTGTTATATAAGCTCTGTCGGTCCTGCAGGCAGCAAGATATCGTTGTATCGGATACTTTTGTATGAGCTGGTGATTCTCTGGAGTTATTTGTGAGATATTCCAGTGGTTCGCTGGTCGTTTTTTGTGGAGATAGCTTTCGAAGAATGTTGTGCTGTGTTATACATGACACCGGAGTTACAAGGAAAGTGGCTGCCAATATATAACGGTCGGAATACTATTGTCGTAATAATAATTCACGTAGACAGGTATCGTTTTATGAGTCACGTCCTTTCCCGCTCCACGATCTATGCACATGGTACTTTAGGTTTACCCTTAGCTGTTATCGGTTACCCGTTGTCGATATGGATCCCCGCACATTATTCTGGGGGGCTTGGAATTAGTCTCGCAACGGTAGGTACGATCCTGATGTTGGCGCGTCTTACCGACGTTATCACTGATCCCATTATGGGCGAGCTGTCTGATCGGTGGCGCACTCGAATAGGTCGGCGTAAACCCTGGTTACTAGCGGGTGTGCCACTTATGATGATCGGAGTTTATAATCTCTTTATTCCCGGGCAAGACGTTGGGATTTTGTATTTTCTCACATGGCTCGCGATATTTTTCCTAGGTAGCACCATGATTTCACTGCCGCATCGTGCTTGGGGTGCAGAGCTGTCACCAGATTATCATCAGCGTAGTCGTGTGACTGCAGCTCGGGAAATTTACGTTTTAATCGGGTTAATGATCGCTGCGGCAATACCGATGGTCATTGAAATTAGAGCAGATGGTGGATCTGGGGTTGCCGACGTATTTAAGACACTATGGACCAACGCTGTTGGATCATTCACTGGTGATTTCGCCCAAAAATCGACAGTCGACAAAGCTACGTTAACAGGTCCAGTATTAGAAGGGCTTGCCTGGACAGTTATTCTAGCCTTGCCTATCTGCGCGACAATCGTATTTTCAATGGTACGTGAGCCGCCTGCTATCGAAAATGAAACCCGTCCGTCATTTCGCGAAGGTCTCAAAATGGTTGCGAAGAACGGTCCGATGGTACGTGTTCTTATCATTGCAGTATTAGTCTATTTCGGTGAATCGTTCCGCAATGCAGTGTCTTTGTTCTTCATCCGCGATATCGTAGGGGTCCCCACTATCGGTGCGGCGTATTTCTTCTATTTTATTGCAGGTTTAGGTGCAATTCCTTTCTGGTTACGTCTGGGAAATAAGATCGGTAAGCATCGCGCTTTTATGGCAACTCTCATCACCGTGGCATTGGTTAGCGCTGCAAACCTGTTACTCGATAGCGGAGATTATCTTGCGTTCTTTTTGTTGTTTATCGTGAAAGGATTTTGTTTCGGCGGCTTACAATTTCTCCCGGTAGCCATGCTCGCTGACGTCGTCGATGTGGATAGTGCGCGAACAGGAGGGCAGCGAGCAGGCACTTATTTTGCCTTTTTGGGATTCAGCGAAAAAATCGCGATCGCATTTGGGACGGGAGCGTCACTGAATATAGTCGGTTTGTTGGGTTTCGACCCATCTGGGGGAGTGGCTGCGAGCTCACCTGTGGGTATTATGTCACTGCGCTTGGTTTATTGTCTGGGCCCCGTACTTTTTTATGGACTCGCGTTAAAATTGATCTGGAACTACCCTCTTACGCCTCTGCGTCATGCGAGATTTCGCGAACGAATCGAGCGAAGAAAAATTCGTCTAGCGTTGGCTTTGCCAAAAAATTAGAGCATTTTTTAGCAGGATTACACGCGTTTTCGCTTCCAAGACTGTGGCTCGAAAGAACAGGTTGAACGGGTTGCCGCCAAACAGGTGAGCTAAATTGGCTTGGCAGCTCCAATCGCTGGATCGCGCAGTTCAACACCGTATTGTGTCTCAGGTCGCCATATTGCGTGTTTGGCTGGCTTGACATACTCTAGCTATTTGCCATGCGTTCTTTGTATGATCCAACAGCTACATTAAAGGCATCCCCCACTTTCTTCATCGACTTAACCATGCGGTTGTGAGCTATGTCATTTTTTGCACATTCGAGACAAGTATTAGTTGCAGCCAAATAGGCTTGGACAGCGTTCTTTGCTTTGAGCATTTGCGCAGTAACAGCGGTTGCCGCATCGGACAGAATGGGTGCGTCGGGTTTAGAACACGCGCGGGTTGTCTCAGAAAATAAAACAGTAGACGATGCGATAGCAGTAACTTTAATCATTGTGTAATTCCTCTTTTATGCCCGTGATCGCGCGGTGTAGGTTTGCTACATCTTTTTTGTGACTATTTTGTTGAAGTACGA
>JBLHNZ010000120.1:0-9762 GCA_047623245.1 Oceanicoccus sp.
TTTCCCCGTTTCAGAGTTTTGGTCCAATTTCTCGATCGCTTCTACCACCTTACTGACTTCTGCAGCGCTAGGCTTATCTTGTTGCTGCGCGATATCGGCACCGACCTTAATAGTCGTTTTAAAATGGTTCATAAATCGTCGGCAGTGCACACACATTAGCAAGTGCACTTTGATGCTCAGCGCTTGACGCCAAGAAAGGTTTTTGTCGGTAAAATCGCTCGCTTGATGGACAAGGCTTTTGCAGCTTAACACTCTCCGGTCTCCTGATAATGATCGATCACTTGCATGAGTGTTATACGCGCACGATGCAAAAGAACCCTTACATTAGAGTTTGTCACATTCAATATGTTACAAATATCTTCTAGACGCTGTTGCTCAATATCGCGAAGTGTAAAAGCAGCGCGTTGGATGTTGGGCAAAATAGAGAGCGTATGTTCAATGCAAAGACGGAGCTGTTTTTCTTCGAGAAGAGCGTCTGGCGACTCTATTTCCCATAGTGCCGGAGTGCGATCCCAGTGGCCATTTTGGTTAAAGGTCTCGTCTGATAGATATCCATCGGCAGCTTTCCCATTATCGTCGACCGTCTTCATTCGCGATTCTTTGCGTAATCTAGTTTTCGCGTGATTTCCAACGATGGTGAACAGCCATGTCTTGAGCGAAGAGCGCCCTTCAAATCCTGGCAATGCGTTAAAAATAGATACCCAGGCTTCTTGCGCCACTTCCTCGGCGATACTGTCGCCGACCATCGATCTGGCAACGGTCTTAAATTGACAGTGATAGCGCGCCACTAAATGGCTAAATGCAGTATGGTTTTGGGCTCTGAGCCCATCTAAATCGTCTTCTTGTATTGCCATTATCGTTTTTCAGTTAAGTTGTCGTGATGTGATTAGGAATTATCTTGCCTGCATTATTATAATTGTGTCAATTTAGGTTATATGGGCATTAAAGGGTTTCCCAGAGAGTATCGTTTAAACGACTAGGTAGGTAGACACTTATTCCAGGGCAACGTTCGCAACGTGCATGGAAACATCGCTTCGATGTTATTAGCTAAGCAGATCTATGGTCTGTGAAAGAATTGGCCCAATTTCATCATGTATGACCAGATCGGCGTGAACGTCACAATCTGTGCCTTCCCGGTTGAGAATGGCGAGTTTCGAACCATTTTTTTTGGCGACAATAGGAAAAGATGCGGCTGGATAAACGACCAATGAAGAGCCAATGGCAACAAACAAATCGCAAGCAATACTGGCCCCTTCAGCGCGCAACATTTCGTTCTCAGGCATTGATTGCCCAAATGAAATAGTCGCCGTTTTAATTGTTCCGCCACACTGCTCACAAGGAGGGACTTCTCCATTGTTTGAAAATACTTCTTTTAAAGGCTCGAAACTGTAGTTTTTTCCGCAAGCAAGGCACTTGGCGTATGTCGCATTGCCGTGTAGTTCAATGATTTTTTCGTCGGGAACCCCAGAATCTTGATGTAAATTGTCGACGTTTTGCGTTATTACATAGCTGGCTTTGCCCGAATGAATCAAATTTGCTATCGCATGATGGCCTTTATTGGGCGTGGCCTCAGCCATCATGTCGCGCCCCTCAAATTTCCTGCGCCAACTTTCAGCCCGCATCAAGGGGTCTGAAACGAAATCTTGAAACATGATAGGTTTAATTTTTGACCAGACGCCTCCGGGAGAACGAAAATCGGGGATGCCGCTTTCAGTAGAAATGCCAGCTCCGGTAAAAATCACAACATTGGAAGCTTCGTCGATGAGTTTAGCAAGGTTGGCAGCATTAAATTTAGTCATGGCTTACACTCTTTATTGGTCGTCACATTCAATCACGTCATTCTTCTGTATTGTGTGGTACTAGCTAGTGCCCATCCAGAAATAGGCGGTTTTAAACGATGTCATTGCGAGCGTTAGCGCCGCAATCTCCTACAGGCCGCTCCAATGCACGAAATCATGTACACCCATGCAGCATGAGATTGCCGCGCTTCGCTCGCAAAGACGAGTCTCTGGATAGGCCCTAGCTAGTGAAGTGAAATTGTCCCGGTGTTTTCAACTTGAATAGCGGGCGTAAAACGACCTACATCCAGTTTTATGTTGAGTCGATAGACAAGATTTTTTCTTTGCTTGTTCATTAAATCATTGATCAGTCCGAAACTTCCCAGCAGGTCGGCAGAGGCAATCAATCTGACATCTCCTTCTCCGTAGGCTTCGATCACCGGTAGGTCGTTGCTAACGCCGCTTAAAATCCGATGACCTTCAATGCTGGCGGAGTAGGCTACTCCTTGAAAGTTGAGCGCGGTATTGTTCGGATTGGTTATATGCAGAGCGATTTCGAATTTCGGGTTTAGCGTATCTGAGGGGAGTATTCTAAAAGCTGAGACCGAGACTGTGGGTGACTCGAATGTTGGCAGTAACGATGCACAGCCGCTGAGGGCCAGTATCATTACAGCAGCTAGCATTTGTGTGAATCTTGTCGTTAACATAAAGTAGGATGTTCTTTAGAAAAAAGATGCAGATATATTATCTCATTTAGAAAAATTCTGTAATGTTCGGTTTTGACAATTCCCGTTTTGAGTTGGAGAATACCAGAAAACAGCTCTTGCACGCCTTCGATACGCATTTCTAAGACGGAGACAAGTACAATACATGTGGCTGTGCTAAAGAATTTCGCCCGAACATAAACAAGAGATCTGAACGATGACACCTTTTCCACTACCTGAAATGATCGAAACAAATGGTATTACTCTCGAGGTATTTACGGCCGGAGAGAAAGGTAAACCGATAGTTTTATGCCACGGTTGGCCGGAACATGCGTATTCCTGGCGTCACCAAATTCCGATTTTGGTAGACGCTGGTTACCATGTGATCGTTCCCAATCAGCGTGGCTATGGGTCATCATCGCGACCGGAAGACGTCACTGACTATGATATTCAACATCTTTGTGATGATCTTGCGGGTTTACTCGACCATTTTGGCTATCGAGACGCGGTATTTTTAGGGCATGACTGGGGTGCGATCATTCTGTGGAATTTTGCGATGATACATGCCGACAGAATTTCTGGCCTAATAAACCTGAGCGTTCCATTTATGGAAAGAGGCCCTTCGGAGTGGGTTGGTTTTTGGGAAAACATTTTGGGGCCAGATTTCTACATGGTTCACTTTAATCGCCAGCCTGGCGTAGCGGACCGCGCATTCGACGACAACATAGACCGGTTTCTTCGAAATATGTATAACACCGACCAATGGTTAGAAGCTCCTACGGACCCTGGCCTGGGGATGCCTCTCATCAATATGGCAAACGGCAGTTACGAGTCTCCAGGCAAGCTGTTAATGAGCGAAGAAGATCTGGCGGTATTTGTCGATTCATTCAAAAAAACGGGCTTTACCGCTTCGATAAATTGGTATAGAAATTTTACTCGAAATTGGGAAATAATAGGGGAGTATAACCAGCAGATTCGGGTGCCAACCATGGTGATTTTTGGTGATTACGATTCCGTGCCGAAGTCGAAATCGCTTGCTAGTCATGTCCCAGTACTGGAAGTGCACAATCTTGACTGTGGCCATTGGATTCAGCAAGAAAGGCCAGCGCAGACTAACAAATTAATTTTGGATTGGTTGCGGAGGTTTGATCTCGGCAACGTGTAGGCGATTATAATCCGTCGGATCGGATAACTAGTGCCCATCCAGAAATAGGCGGTTTTAAACGATGTCGTTGCGAGCGTTAGCGTGGCAATCTCCTACAGGGTGCTCCAATGCAGGAAATCATGTACACCCTGCATCATAAGATTGCCGCGCTTCGCTCGCAAAGACGAGTTTCTGGATGGGCACTAACTAGCAAACAATGAAAAATATTTTCAATACTTGCTGGTTATTCGGTAGAGCGGTTTTGTTGCAGATGTTTTATAACGGCAACTGGCGTCAATTAATTATTGCAGTAGTGACCATAATTCATCTAGCTCTCGCTGCCACTCGACTTGCAATTCAGGTTTCTGAAATTTCTGCTTTCTTCGCTTATCGTCTCCAAGCTTCACGTCAAGCCATTCTATTCTTTGTAAAATAGCATCTTCATCCTTGGGGTCTGTAGCCTTGTTGTCGCTAAGATTGAAGGCAGATACATCGATGCTAGCTGTTCCCGAGGCTGTCTTTTCTGGCTGATTCGATGAAGAAAGGCTTTGTGCTTGATCTAATATATTCTGGTAAAATCGTTCGCTACCGTTGATTTCCTCAATTTTACCGTCGGTAATCCACAGCCAACGCGTCGCAATTTGCTCTAGAAAGTGACGGTCGTGGCTCGTGATGATCAAGGTGGCACCTGATTCTTTGAGCTGTTCGCCCAATTGTTGCTTACCGTACAAATCGATATGATTAGTCGGTTCATCAAGAATCATTAAGTTTGGCTGATTCAGTTCGAATGCCATAAACATCATTCGCGCTTTTTCCCCTCCACTTAAGCTATTCACTGGACGTGAAAAATCTTCGAAGGAGATACCTGCATTGATAAGGGTTTTTTTGATTCCGTGTTCGCTACCCTGTGTATTATTTCGTAACCAGTCGCTGCGTGAGGTTTCAGCATTAAGGGTGTTTAGGCTCTGGTCATAGTAACCCAAGGTAGCGCGTGGATTAAATCGTATGGAGCCACTGTGATTTTCATTCTGTACGAATTGTGCGCGAATAGCTTCCAGGGTCGAAGATTTTCCAACGCCGTTAATACCTAACAACGCAACTCTATCTCCCGGTTGGATGACGATATGTTCTATCGCGAGTAGCTTTCGCGACAAATCGGGGGTAAAAATTGCGGCGCTTTCGATAGTTAATATTTGTTTGGCTGCCAGGTTGAGGTTGTCTAGGCGCACATTTAGCTTTGGACCGTCGGTAACTTTCGTTTTTTCGTTACTAAGTTTTTCCGCGCGTTTTTCGATGTTTTTGGCCTTGCGCGATAAGCTTTCATTGTCGTGTTCCCTTCCCCAAATAGCGAGTCGTTTAGCGGTTGTTTGTAAGCGTTTAATTTCTTTCTCTTCTAGCTGTAAATGTCTTTCAGCGTGTTTATCGTGTTCCCTTAATTTCTCGCGAGCACCGTCAAACGGCAAGGTATATTCGTAGCTTTGCTGGTCGCGTATGAAAACGGTTTTGTTGCATACGTTGTTCAGTAAATGCTGGTCATGGGAAATAATCATGAAAGGGCATTTGCATTCTCGAGCTAAAAATTTTTCCAAGCGACTCATGGCAAATATATCCATGTGGTTACCCGGTTCATCCATTAACAGCAATTCTGGTTCAAGCAATAAAGCGCGAGCGATCAAGAGTAAATTTTGCTGCCCGCCACTGAGATTCTTAACAGGGATGACGAATTGGTTTTCTGAAAACCCCAAAGACAAGAGTTGGTTTTTTGCCATCCAGCCGAGCGTTGCAATATCAATAGGTTCCAGAACATCTACAACCGCCTGTAACAAGTTCTTTTCGAGCAAAGTCGGATCGATAAATTGCTCAACCCAGCCAATATTTAGACCTCTGGGTTTGCGAATTTCACCGCTGTCGAGTTCTTCGATGCCACGAATGATTGACAGCAGGCTGCTTTTTCCACAGCCATTGTGTCCGACAAGACCGATGCGGTCGTTTTGATTGATTGTTAAATTAAACTGTTGAAAAAGTGTTTGATGGCTTCGGGAGAAAGACAGATCAATTATTTGTAATAGCGCGCTCATGGTTTCATCTTCATTTGGCGTGTAAACAGGTAATGGCGCTTTATTCAAAGTGGCCTGTATTCACTTTTGCGGTTTACCGACAATTTCCAGCTTGGCTTGCCTGGTACTCGCATGCATTGTCAGCTTCTCGGACAGACTCCCAGATTGTCATGGAAGCTTGTCCTTTTTGCCGTGTAATAGCCAATAGATAAATTTAGACTTCAATCGACTTCTTCCGTAGGCGACGCATGCCTTTAAGCCAACGATCTATATTGTCACCTTTGCGCCGCACATAATCTTCCACTTCAGGGTGTGGCAATACATAAAACCGTTCTTCGCGGATAGTATTGACTACCGTTTGCGCGAGTTCATCGGCTTCAATGATACCGTCTGTCTGACCGTCGCCAAGGCTTCTCGGTGCCATCGCCGTATTTACGCCTTGTGGGCATAAAACGGAGACTTTAATACCATCGTCACCATGCGTGATTGATAGAAATTCGGCCAGCTTTACGGCAGCTCCTTTGGTGACCGTATAAGGACCACTGCCGATTGCCGCAAGTAAACCGGCCGCTGATGAGGTATTCAATAAATATCCGTCACCTCTTTCAATCATGCCGGGTAATACGGCCCGCGCTGCATATAAATGGGACATGACATGGAGTTCCCACTGTTTTTGCCAAACGTCATTAGGCGCGTCAGTCAACAAACCTGGCGCACCAGCCCCGGCATTTGAACAAAATAAATCGATCCTTCCATGCTTGGCAAGTGTGCGCTCAACGACGGCAGCTACTTGTTCCTCGTTCGTCACATCACAAACCTCACCTTCACAACCAATCTCGCTCGCAGCGGCTTTTACTGCGTCTTCGTTAAGGTCAACGAGAATGACAGCGCTAGCCCCCTCTGCCAGAAATGCTTTAGCCATAGCACGGCCAATGCCGCCGCTACCGCCCGTAATTACAGCAACTTTATTTTGAAGTTCCATATACAATCACCAAATAAGAAATTTATTTTGAAGAGATTCAGTTTAAAAGAGATGGGAGAATAAATGTCCTCTTCAGAAATTTCCACTATTAAAAAATAAGAAGTCTAAGTTGTGCTTCGAGAGGCCAATGAAAAAAGAGGTCGTATTTTTTGATCGTGGCGGACATAAAGGTTATAAAACTGGTTATCAATGAGGCTGTATTGGCGAGGGGAGAGCGGATTCGTCTTGGCTTTGCCTAAAATGAAAAGAGAGTGTCAGAGTGCTTGGCCGACAAGACGGAAAAGGTCATTGAGATAACGAAATAAATAACGCAAGCAAGGTAATAGGGAACTCAAACAACGTAATAGATAACTAGGAGATTAAAGTTATGAACGATTTTTTAACACCCAATTTTTCACTCGATTTAAGCGACCAGGTAGCATTGGTTACTGGAACGACTTCGGGCCTCGGGCGACGGTTCGCACAGGTGCTCGCAAAATGTGGCGCGAAGGTGATATTAACCGGTCGCAGAGTCGAAAAGCTTAATGACCTCGCCGAGGAAATTCGTGCACAAGGGGGCGTGTGTGAGCCCTTTCCTATGGATATGACCGACCGAGAGAGCATCCGTTCGGTGCTCGCTAGCGCCGAGAAAAAATTGGGACTTATCACAATATTGGTCAATAACGCCGGTATTCCCGATGCTGAGCGAGCCACCAAAATGTCGGATGAGCTAATCGATAATGTATTCGACACGAACTTGGTCGGGCCCTATATATTGTCCTGTGAGATCGCACGTCGCTTGATAGCCGAAAAGAGGCCGGGACGAATGGTTAATATTTCTTCGATCGCCGCCTTTGATACCCGTCCCGGCTCTGCTGTAGCGCTATATTCAACAACTAAAGCCGGCATTGTCAGGATGACCGAGGCGCTTGCTGTCGAATGGGCGGGCTTCAACATCAATGTCAATGGTATTGCACCGGGCGCTTTTTCATCGGAAATGATGGACGGCATGCTAGAGAGAGTTGGCGATATCAGTCGAGGCTTTCCCCGTAAGCGGATTTGCCAGCCAGAGCAGATGGACAGTACTCTTTTGTTTCTACTATCACCCTCTTCAGAATGCGTGACTGGCACAATCATCAAAGTCGACGACGGTCAAAGCGCTCGCTAATTTCTCATGCTGTCAAAGCAACCCTAGCGCGCGGTTCTCACTAAGGTTGCTTTTCTAATTCTTACTAAATGTCATATGTAGCCCCTACATTCGTTGCTTAGTTCTGAGGCACTATCTGGTCGAGTCCCATTTTTCCCTGCGCGGGCAGCCTGCCTTTTTTCGTTTGGATTATCTGCTGAATTTCATTAGCTGAAAGTTGCTAAACAGATCCCAGTTTAGAACTGATCCAGATCTATTGCATTCAAAGAAAATACAGGGTAAATTGCCCGCCGCTAAAAGCTGTTAATTCTTAATATGAATAAAACATCATTTTTAAATTAGTATTAGCGATAAGAAAATGAACGGCATCTAGCTAAAAAATACGGAAGTTGAGCGCTCGATAGGTAATCTAAGAGTAGTTATAAGAAAAAGCTATCGTACGTTTGAGGGAATTTGATCCTATAAAGTGATCATTTCTCGCTTGGCGGTAATCGACTGACGAGGTCTGGTTTCAAAATTAGACTGAATAGCCTAAGGCAAATAATTAGCGCTTTAGGGCCACAGGAAAAACTAGGGGAAAGTACATGAGCAAAGATCAAAAATCTTTTTTTAAGCGATTTGCAGTGCCGCTGGCCGGTGCGGCTGTTTTGGGTATGCCAGCAATTGCTGTTATCGCTCAAGATGATGAAGCGTTAGAAATTGAAGAAGTCGTTATTACTGGTTCATATCTAAAATCAAGTCCAAAAGATGGTGCTTCACCGATCGCTGTAGTAGACAGAGAAGGTATTGACCAAATGGGCGCTATTACAATTTCCGATATTACCCGGAATTTGACGGCTAACTCCGGCGCAGAAAACGTGCCCGACTCCTTTGGCGCAGGCCAGACACAAGGCACGAGTAATGTGAATTTACGCGGCTTGGGTCTCGGGTCAACCCTAATATTGGTTAACGGTCGCCGGAATACCTTGGCTGCTGCAACTGCCAATGATGGGTCAAGTTTCGTTGATACCGCCATGATTCCCGCCATCGCTATAGGTCGGGTTGAAGTATTGAAGGAAGGCGCAGCATCGGTCTACGGTTCTGATGCTGTTGCTGGTGTTGTCAATTACATCACCAGAGAGAACTTTGAAGGAACGGAAATTGGTGCGTTCTACCAATCGACGACTTCAGACAGTCAAGAAGACCAACAGTTGAGCATACTGCATGGTTGGGCTAACGAATCCACCAACATCGTGGTAGCGGCGCAATATTTAGATCGCTCGTCGCTAAGTAGCTCCGACAGAAGCGAGTTGACTGAGCAAGCTAATTCTGGCTTGGGTAATTCCTTTTTGTTGTTTGGTCCTTCAACGGTTGCGTCAGGTCCTTATGCAGGCACTTACACACCTTTTCAGAATGTCCCTGATGCTAGCTGTGAGGCAAATGGCGGTTTGCTAATTCCTCAATCTTCGGGTGAGCGTTGCGGTTTTGCCTATGGCCCCAGATTTAATATCGTGAATGAGGAAGAAAGAACACACCTATTTGCGAATCTAAAACACGAGATGAGCAACGGTATGGAATTTAGTACCGAAGCGATGTGGGCCAAAGTTGAAGTACTGGATAATCCTCAGTCTCCCAGCTACCCAGCACTGTCTTATCTGAGCAGACCTATTGCGCCCACAGAAGCGGGTAATCCGTTTGGCGTTCCCATACTATGGTTGGGTCGTCCTCTGGGTTCAGCTTTTCCATCGCCTTTAGCTACTCGCGACAACGAACACTTTCGTGTCTCTTTTGAGCTAGATGGCGACATTGGTGATTTCAGCTTCAATACTGCGTTAACTCACAGTGCGTATGAGGCGTTTAGTATTCAGCCAGATACAAGTACTTCTAGATTTGAAGATGCAATCGTGGGCGTGGGCGGTATTAGTGGTGATCAATCGTGGAATCTCTTTGATCCCTCCGCTAACAGCCAAGAATTGATCGATTTTGTTTCTG
>JBLHNZ010000121.1:0-9729 GCA_047623245.1 Oceanicoccus sp.
CTGGGTCTATGGATCGATCCATAACACTCCTATTCAGCTCGCTGTAAATACCACAGCTTCAAGGGGCATTGATTGTGTGGTTCCAAACTCTCCAATTATTGCCGCTTCAACTTTATTCACAGCGTCGTCCGGATTACCGCCAAGGCCGCGTATTTCATCGGCGATTGGATTTCCAAATATTAGAGCTTTCGCAAATGCCGGAATGTCTTTTATTGCCGCGGTATGACTTAAGCGCTCAGCTTTCACATTGGAAAAACCAGCGGCGAGAAGGGATGTCGTTATGCTGTCGACATCATCATACCCAAAAGGCACCTCATAAAACGTTGGTGCCTGACCATCAAAGAAAGCGGCGATAGTTTCATGAGTTAGCTTGGCAAAGGGATTAGCCGCCCAGGAACCCCAGACGCTAAATATGTAGCTGCCGCCGTCGCGTAACACACGCCGAGTTTCATGATAGGAACGCTCTTTGTCAGGGAAGAACATAACGCCAAACTGGCAAATAATCGCGTCGTAGGAATTTGTGGTGAAGGGGAGTTCCATCGCATCAGCTGTTTGGAATCCAATGTTTTCATGTTGTTCAAACTTACCAGCGGAAATGTCGAGCATAGGCTGATTGAGATCAGTGGCGAGGAGCGAGATACTCTCAGTCAACGCGTCGCGCAATTTTCTGGTGACTATACCGGTGCCCGCTGCCAGTTCCAAAACCGAAGAGGCTTTTGTATCAACGACTCTTTTAGCGATATCATCGCCATAGTGATGAAATAGAACGGGTCCCAAGCCTTTGTCATAATGTTCAGGAATATCACCAACAAAGCTCGAAGCATTTCCGCGCATAGCAAATCCTCTTTCCTTGAAAAAGTCTGTGTTAGTGTCGCAACTTGTAGGCATTTTCGCAAGCCTGTGTTTGTGTGCAACTGAATGCCGCTTTTACAAACGCCAAAATTGGATTGTCGACTCTTCATTTCAAAGAATATGATCGTCACTAATTCAGTTGCCCGCACTGTTGCTGGGTGATATCAGCTAACAAAGGAGTATTCAGAATGTCATTGCTAAAACACGTGGGCGCTGAGCGATTTGTAAAGTGGCTATGTTGCTGCTCCCGAAAGTTGTAGTAAATTCTTGCCTGGTTTGAAGAATGAATTCTCGTGGCTCAGGTAAATAGTGTGTTTTACCGTCCCAATTCTTTCCATAATAAACGGTGAGGCAGAGTAGATACTTGAGCCATCTTGGGTTTTTTCTACTTTGATAGTGGTCTTTCGGCACCCATTTAGACTTATGTCCGGCGATAGATTTCAGCTATGGTGAAAAATTGTATTACGATTTGCCAAGGCTTGATGTTGTTTTTTTACAGTTTTTTTTCGCAATTCCTATCCATCAACCTGTTGATATATAGGAATTTTGTGGTCTGAATTTCATTGAATAATAGTGACTCTATAAGTTAGTTAGCGTGCGATTAAGTTCCGATTTCAGACCTTATTCAACTTGTGGATGATTGCATAAAGTGCAAACATAAAAACGCTACGCCAATTAGATAATTTCGACATCATCGTTTTTCTTGCTTCGTATGCTGACCTTTCCTTTGTGCCGTCACCACAGCATATGAGCTTAACACGTGAGCGTTTTATGAAAGAGCATTTGGAGTACGGCGACTATCTTGATATTCGCGATAATAAAGGTAACTCTCTACACCGGAATGTGCGAATTACCGGTGTCACTGCCAATCTAATTAGCACAATGTTTGGCGTTTTTCGAATACCTGGATACAAAAACATAGCAGGTGTTGAATGTTTTGACCATGTCCTGACAGGTGAAGAATTTCCGACATTACATGCCGTACGCAGTTTATGTTTGTGAGCTTGGTGTATTGTAATATCCATTAACGGAAGCGCCGGAAATGAAGTGGAGCAGTATGGGTTCAATGCTCTCTCGTGGTGTTTATGAATAACGTAAATTTTCTTGTGTAGGGACAAGTGATTCAGTTAGTTTTTCTTGGTGCCGATATTTTATGCTTCAAAGATAGCGATATTGAAATTCCTTGAGTTAGACATTGCGGCGCGTAAAAATCGACACAAAGAGTTTAAATTGATGGTAAGGATTTGTTACTTGACGAAGAAAGACTAACGCGATTCCTTCAGTGCGTTCGCCGAGCTCGAATGAGTGAAAGGGTGCGGTTGCGACCCGAAAGAGTGTGTTTGGTGAATCTTTGTAACCGATTCAACCGCGATGTTTGACTGCACTGCTTCGCATATAGAGATAGAGGCAGTTCGCGAAAGAAAGACTCTGCACCTGAACCGTTCCACTTTTCCAGCGTATTGAGAAAATTCCAAACTCTGTATATTTCACACATTGTATGTCGTGCCGCGTCAATATGTCGTTGCTACAGATCATACGAGCCTTTAGTGATGAGCCACGTACAGGCAATATTCTGATCGATAGCATGTTCAGTGGTGTTGTGGCAGGCGATAGTCAATCCAGAAATGTAATTAAATTACAAAAAAGCTTGATGTAAATTGAGCTTTGGGCATAATAAGTAATTAAATTAATGTTTGTTGGGCTGTCGTTTCGGGCAGTACAAGGGTGAAGAAGATGACAATTCGAGTGGCAATCAATGGTTATGGTCGTATCGGCCGAAATATCTTAAGAGCATTGTACGAGTCGGGAAATCACCAGTCGATTCAATTAGTCGCGATTAATGATCTCGGTGATACAGCGTTTAACGCTCATCTCACTAAGTACGATTCCGTTCATGGACGCTTTCCCGGTTCGGTCGATGTAAAGGGCTCTAGCATGATAATTAACGGCGATGAGATTGTTACCGTATCTGAACGCGATCCGAGCAAGCTTCCCTGGAAAGAATTAGCAATCGATGTGGTCTATGAGTGCACTGGTTTTTTTACCAGTCGAGAGAAGGCTTATAGCCATATTGAAGCGGGTGCGAAAAAAGTCATTGTATCAGCACCGGCTGCAGGTGCAGATGCTACGGTAGTTTATGGTGTTAACCAGCATGTATTGACTCCCAAATCGCAGATTATTTCCAATGCTTCCTGTACGACCAATTGTTTAGCTCCGATGGCCAAGGTATTGAATGATGGCATAGGTATTGAGTCGGGGTTTATGACAACAATCCATGCGTACACCAATGATCAAAGCCTTCACGATGTTTATCACTCGGACATTTATCGAGCGCGATCGGCGGTTAAATCGATGATTCCTACAAAAACTGGCGCTGCTCAGGCCGTTGGATTGGTTCTTCCTGAATTAGCCGGTAAGTTAGATGGCATGGCTGTGCGGGTGCCGACCGCCAATGTATCGTTGGTTGATTTCAATTTTATCGCTTGCCGAGATACTACGCCTGAAGAAGTGAATCAGCTGATCAAAACGGCTTCTGAAAAGGCGATGCGTGGAGTGCTGGAATTCAACGAGGAGCCATTGGTATCGGTAGATTTTAATCATCAGCCGGCTTCGTCGATTTTTGATTCCACCCAAACCAGAGTCAATGGCAGAATGGTCAAAGTCATGGCCTGGTATGATAATGAGTGGGGGTTTTCCAATCGCATGTTAGACAATACTTTAGCGTTGATGGACGCCGACCAGTTAAACACGTTGGACGCCGCATGATAAGACGTACAAAAATAGTTGCTACACTGGGGCCTGCTACCGATCAACCGGGTGTACTTAAACAGATGATTGTCGCTGGCGTGAATGTCGTGAGACTCAATTTTTCTCATGGAAACGCACAAGACCACCGCCTACGCGCGCAGATGGTCCGAGAGTTAGCGGCCAGTTTAGGGCGTACCGTAGCCATTCTTGGCGATTTACAAGGGCCGAAAATCCGCATCGCCCGGTTTAAATCGGGGCCAGTGTCTTTAACTGTAGGTGATCGTTTTAATTTGGACGCCACACTGGATGGCGACGCGGGAGATGAAACACAAGTCGGCCTCGACTATTCGAGCTTGCCTAATGAGGTGACGAGTGGAGATCGCTTGCTACTCGATGACGGTCGTGTTGTTTTACAGGTCGTTAATGTGACGGGTAGCGTTATAGAAACGCAGGTCGTTGTGGCTGGAAAACTATCTAATAACAAAGGCATAAACCGCGAGGGGGGTGGTTTATCGGCTGGAGCTCTGACCGAGAAAGATTACGGCGACATTCTGCTGGCTGCCGATATTGATGTCGACTATTTGGCGGTTTCGTTTGTTCGTAACGCGGAAGACCTGCACGAGGCTCGTCGCGCTTATGAAAGTGCAGGCGGGAGTGCCGGTATCGTCGCTAAAATTGAGCGCGCAGAAGCTGTTGCCGACAACGATTTGCTCGACGAGATTATTAAGGCTTCTGATGTCGTCATGGTCGCTCGGGGCGATCTTGGTGTTGAAATAGGCGATGCGGCACTTATGGCTGTGCAAAAACATTTGATTTCTCGCTCTCGTGCCTTGCATAAAATAGTCATCACCGCGACGCAGATGATGGAGTCGATGATCGATAGCCCTTTGCCAACACGTGCGGAAGTATTTGATGTCGCCAATGCTGTACTGGACGGCACCGACGCCGTTATGCTGTCGGGTGAAACCGCGGCCGGAAGTTTTCCTGTAGAGGCAGTAGAGGCAATGGACAGGATTATTATGGGGGCTGAATGCCACCCACAAGCGCATGTGTCAGCGCATCGTTTGCACGAAGATTTTGGCGCAGCCGATGAGTCTATTGCAATGGCGGCCATGTATACGGCCAATCATCTATCGGGAGTCAGCGCAATTATCAGCCTAACTGAAACCGGCAACACACCATTGTTAATGTCGCGTATCAGTTCTCGAATCCCTGTTTTTGCTTTCACTCGTAACCAAAAGACCGAAAATCGCGTTGCACTATATCGCGGCGTAGTACCGGTGACGTACGAAATAGCTCATGTGCCAGATGCACAAGTGGCCCAAAGTGCCGTAGATGAGTTGCTGCAGCGCAATGAAGTAGAGACGGGCGACTGGGTAATTATTTCGAAAGGGGATTATAATAATATCCATGGCAGCACTAATACGATGAAAATTGTTAAAGTTGGCGAAAAGGCTGCCTAAATAGAAAAACGCGATAGTAGTCTGCCGTTATTAGATGGATTTTTCATGCTGATAAGTTCGTCTAGTGACAAGATTGCGCAATGAATAATGTTTTAGTTGTTAACGTAGAAGAATAGAAACATGAGTAAAACTGTTCAAGTGGTTGCGGATATCGGTGGTACCAACGCCCGATTTGCCTATGTCAGCTCAGAATGTGACGATCTAATGGGTATTGAAATTTTCCCGTGTGCGAATTTTCCCTTTTTTGTCGATGCGATACGTGCCTATATGGAGCGGGGACATGTTGAGCATGTCGACAAAATTTGTCTCGCAGTTGCAGGGCCAGTGGAGTCTGACTGGATCGATCTGCCCAACAATCATTGGGCGTTCAGTCGTTCCGAACTGCAGGATTCTCTGGCCGCGAGTGTTTCGATCATCAATGACTTTAGTGCTCAGGTCCTTAGTATCGATTGTTTGACAGAGTCCTCACGCAGGTGGATCGGTACTGCCAGGCCGAAAGGAAAGGCAGTCACGGCGGTAATCGGCCCCGGTACGGGCTTAGGAGTGTCAGCCATGATGCCGAGTGGCGACATCCTGCCTTCAGAGGCTGGCCATATAGCTTTTGCTCCCAGTAATAATCATGAAGTCGATCTGTTGAAACAGCTCTGGCAACGCTACGATCGAATATCGATAGAAAGAGTGTTGTCAGGTATGGGGCTTGCTAATCTATACTGGGCCAACTGCAGACTAGACGGAACAGAGCGCGAACTCCCGGCACCGGAAGTGACGGCTGGCGCTTATGCCGGCGACAAATATTGCCTGCAAGCTGTCAACGATTTTTTAGCAATACTAGCATCGGTTGCCGGTGATGTTGCGTTGATGATGGGCGCGCATGGAGGCGTTTTTCTTTCCGGTGGTATTTTACCTCGTTTGCTCGACTTGATGGACGAGAATCATTTTAGGCAACGTTTTAATGATAAGGGTCGCTTTAGCGATATTTGTAGTGAAATTCCACTGGCCATTGTTCTTGCAGAGCATCCAGGATTGCAAGGTTGTGTCGAATTTTTGAGAAAAGAACCTGTATAAATAAGGCTATAAAGGTTCGTGAAGGCCCGAGTTACTTAGTGCAATCAGCGTTTGTTATATGACTGTTAAAGCTTTAACTCATGGCGCGGCTACCCAAGAAACATTATCCGGAGTATGCTGCTATTTGGCCTGCAAGAGGTAAATTGATGCCCTATAGTAAACAAGTATTTGTTAACGATATCTATGAAAACCAAAACTGGCAGTTTTGGTTTTTGCAGTGCGTTGGGTGGGCGGGTTATTCGCTGATCACATTTTTTAGCATCACGGTCTGGGACGATAATGTCTCTTTGTCTCATGTAGGTCATATCGCATTGCAGGCCCTGTTGGGTATATTTTCTTCCTGGCCACTGCGGGCGATATACTTGTGGGTTTTTTCGCAAGGCATTGGGGTGCGAATAGCGACAAGTACCGCGGCTGTTTGCTTGTTGGCTTTAGTCTGGACTGCATTGCGAATGCAAACCTTCATGTGGATATCGGGCGAGCGCGGGCTGTGGCATGAATTTAACCTCTGGTACTTTGGTTCGCTGTTTGTATTTTTGAGCTGGACCGCATTGTATTTTGGAACACACTACTACCAATTACACGAATTGGAGCACGAGCGGTTTTTGGAAGAAACGACCTTGAAAAGGGAGGAGCAGCTGAAACGTGTGCAAGCAGAGTCTTCTGCTAGAGACGCTCAGTTGCAGATGCTGCGTTATCAGTTAAACCCTCACTTCCTATTTAATACACTGAATTCCATTAACGCATTGGTTAGATTACAAGAAAATAATAAGGCGCAAGCCATGATTCAGAGACTAAGTCAGTTTCTGCGTCACACGCTCGATAGGGACGCAATAGAAAATGTGTCTTTGGAGGATGAGCTCGCCGCCTTAAATTTGTACCTCGATATCGAAAAAACAAGATTTGAAGACCGTTTGAAACTAGAATTTGATATCGATTCGGAGGCAATGCAAGGCCTAGTCCCTAGCCTTATATTACAGCCCATTTACGAAAACTCTTTGAAGTACGCGATTGCTCCCAGTGAAAAGGGCGGAACCATTCGGATGACTGCACGTGTCGTCGAGGGCGAGCTGCAATTACAGGTAACCGATACAGGTCCTGGTCCTAGTGTGATTTTTGAGGAGTCTGAGGAGCGACGCGGAGTGGGCCTTAGCAATACGCTAAACAGGCTGGAGGCAGCATTTGATAACAATTTCACCTTTAATGTTTTTGGCGCTGATCCTGAAGGATTCAGCGTGCAGATGAATTTTCCTTACCTGTCATCGACACCTCGAGTTACTTAGTTATGAACAGGCTGCGGACCATCATCGTTGACGACGAGCGTTTAGCACGAAAATTACTGCGTGTTTTACTCGAACAAAGCCCAGATATTGAAATTATTGCGGAGTGTGTCAATGGTCGCGAGGCACTGGATGCTGCCCGTGAGCTAACGCCCGACCTGATGTTTCTCGACATTCAGATGCCCGGAATGAGTGGTTTTGATGTGATCAAGCAGTTGCAGACAGATTTGATGCCGATGGTGGTGTTTTGTACCGCATATCAGCGGTACGCACTGGATGCGTTTGACTTACATGCCGTTGACTATTTACTGAAGCCGGTCGACGAAAAGCGTTTGCAGCGGGCCGTAGAGCGTGCGCAAAAGCGATCTAGGAGTGACGGCGGCGATACCGGAACGAAGGGCGTTTTAATTGGTGCTATCGACGAAATAGCCAATAAGGTCGGTAGTAGCTTTGGCCCAAAGACGGGCAGCGATACGGCGCGCCATTTTTCCGTCGGGGAACGAAAGATAGCTATAAAAGACCACGACAATACGCTGTTGCTCGATATCGATGATATTGATTGGGTCGACGCCGCAGGGGACTATATGTGTGTGCACGCCAAGGGCGTAACGCATGTGATGCGCAGCACCTTAAAAATGCTGATGTCCCGGTTGGACCCAGATAAGTTCAAGCGTATTCATCGCTCTACGGTGGTCAATCTTGATCGTATAGATCAAGTCACCGCGCAAAATAAAGGCGAATATACGCTACATTTAAGCTGTGATGAGCAACTCAAAGTGAGTCGAAACTATCGTGATGGGATCAAACATTTTTTGGCCCAGAAATAACTTTTTCACTGCGTTTCGCGACAGTGCCTCCGACCGTTAATGGTCGCTGGATGGGCGACGGAAAATACTAAGTTAGTCAGCGTTAACCATCGTTACCGACGGGGTGTTGCGCTACTGGCAGACAGCAGTTCTGCCAATACGAAGCTAGTAATACGCGACAAACGCCGCGGCCCCCTGTAAATAGTCTTGTGACTTTCCCCGTCATTTATCTCCGAGCAGTATTCATAGCCCTTGTGTTTCCACTGTTTCAATAATTCACTCGCCAAAAAGCATGTCGCGATTTAATACCAATTCAAGTTGTCGAACTTGGCCACTGCGCTGGAATAGTTGCTCGGCAATTTCCCCAGAGAGCGTTAATGTCGGCATGGTCTGCTGTTCACCCGTATCCCAGTAAACGATTAGACTGGCTTCGGCAGTATCATCCAATCGATAAACGATAGGTGTTTGGCACCAACTAAAAGCGAGGCCTGCGGCAGGCACGGTCAAGTCAGCCCAATTTCCTTTTACACTGAGAAAACGGAAGGGTTGTGGTTCTGCAATAAATTCACGTGCCCTCAGCAGGCGAGGGTCGAAGTCTACGGTACCGTTTCGAACACGTACGCCTAATTCGCCGAAGCGCGCGATTAATTCTTCTTTAACTTGTCCCGTCATTCCGGGTTGCTGCGCACCACTATGTTGTGGTGAGTGGGAGTACGGGTCTGTAGGAAAGGCGCCGTACTCGACGGGTGTCTTGTTGAAACCAATACCGTCACGCACACGATAGTACAGCTGGCCCAAACGGTGGCTATTTACGTCATCGCAGTCATTATTTTCCAGTGCGTTATAGAAATTTTCTTTTACTGCTAACAGTAGCTTCGACACCATATGCCAGTAAATACTGCCCAAGCCCTCAAAGCCGAACATCCCTCCAGACCTACCCGTGAAAGCCTTGTGATTAAATACTTGCTGATACAGTTCCTGCAGTGGGCCACGAGACGCTTCTACTTTGACGCCGTATATTGGCGCTAGCGAGGTCAACAAAATGTTGAGCGCATCAACATTGCTAAGGTCGGGGTTGAAACGGTAGGTGCCCCTCACATCGCGCTCGATAAGGCGCCCGTCTTGTTGTTTTAACATTTGACCGACTAAGGGTATTGCATCTACTTGTTCACTGGGTAGGCAGTTTTTTTGGAGAAATCCCGGCAGTTGGCGATCAGGATACAGTAAAAAGCTGTTTTGATCGGCGCGAAATAGGTCGCTGGCAAACAAGGCTTCCAGCAAATCGATTGCCTGAGACGGCGCAATAGCACCTGAGCTCAGCGCGGCCACTTGGCCTTCCAACATTGGGTAGAGTGCACTTACCGTGGCCTGTTGCGGCTGTAATTCCAAAGTATTGTAAGCGTTGAAGAGTCCGTCGTCGCGCATACTCAATTGAATACTGTGGTCTATCGCTGCTTGTGCATGACCGAGTAAGTCGGTTATTTTTTGTAGAGGCAGAGCTAATGTTCCAGAGAA
>JBLHNZ010000122.1:0-9689 GCA_047623245.1 Oceanicoccus sp.
AATCGTCCCAAAAAAATATGACGATGTAACCGCAAGTAGCAATTACGTCGCAGAGAAGTGACAAGGAAGCGACAATGGCACTATAAAGCGCTCGACAAAATATACCCTCGCTTCCGTAAAATTCCCGCTATTGTTGCCCCGACTAATTGGCAGGTAATCGTTTGTAAGAAGGCGTCCAAACTATTAAAAGTAAGTACCCAAAAAAACGGTCTCACCTCGAGTTTACTCCCAGCGGATATCATTTCCGGAACGGGTAAATTTTCCGCCTTTACTTTCCTTACGCACGACGAAATCGACAGCGTTGACACTAATCGATACGTTTGGATACAGCGTTGATCCAACTTCGATGGCAACT
This sequence comes from Oceanicoccus sp., assembly GCA_047623245.1. Lineage (GTDB taxonomy): Bacteria > Pseudomonadota > Gammaproteobacteria > Pseudomonadales > Dasaniaceae > Oceanicoccus. The sequence goes on from JBLHNZ010000122.1 coordinate 356, forward strand.
TGCTCAGATTCCTTAAACACAGATCTTAACTCGGTAACCTTTGCCTTCATTTCATCGATTTCAGCCCGAATTGCGATCACTGCAATTCTCAATTTTTTTGCTTTTTCGATCTTTTGGGGAGGCAGTGCCGACTTTTTCCCCACTGCTATAATGTCTTGCAGCATAACTGCTAGCTTATTCGACTGCCCAACCTTACTCCTTATAGCGGCTAGCAAATCATCATTCTTTTCCTGCAATTCTTTCGTAAACCCAGCGCTCACATAGGTCTTAATATTGGCATCGGTACCGAGTACTCTTGCAAAAACCCCGTCCTTCGCGTAATAAGTCCCGCCCATCAATCGTCCTTTCCCACGAGACTGACCTAGCAGCAATTTACCCTGAGTTCTAACAGTACAGTGACTACAATACTCAGCGATTTCGATCTCCTTCTGACTTTCGACCGAGGTCAAGCTTAAATATTGCGCTTTAATACCTCCAACTGCACTAATGTGAGTTGATAAACCATCGCCAAAAGCACTATCGCCGGTAGAGTCATTAGCTTCCGAGACTTCTCCCATCACACCTCCATTGATAATAACCTCACCGCCAGCTCTAATGGCTGCATGGGTAACGACCCCTTTAATAATAATAGACCCGCTAACCTCAACATCAACGCCGGCGGTCACATCTCCGTCGACCAGCAATGAACCATCAAAATTTATGTTGCCAATTCTGGTATTGACATTGTTCACATGTAATGTGCTATCGATTACAACCGAATTTTTTTTGACTAAGGGATGCCCCTTCCTTGCAGCCAGCAACAGGTGTTCATCGCTAGGATCGATTTCAGCCCCTTCTAATTGCTCCGCAAAAAGAATTTCTTTACCCTCAGTCGCCGGAACGATCTCGCCAAATACATCACGACCGTCCTTACCCGCTGTCGCAGGTGTTTTCCGCATCAAGGAAGTACCAATATCTACCACTGTAAAATCGTTGACTTCAAGTAAATCTGCCACTCCTTTATCATTTACCTTAGGCGCGAAATAGACCATCTCATCAACCAGCGGAGTAAGTGATCCATCAATTCCATCAACGGGGGGGGTTCCTTTTGATAAAGCGGTTTTATTAAGAATTTCGCCACTTAAAGCCCGCTCTCGAATACTCATATCGCAAAAGTTCGCTTCCAACTTGGAATCTAAAAATGCTTCGTCGAATACGTCTTCAGTCAGCCACTTACCGCCATAGGCCGCAAACGTCGAAATAGCTGCGGACATTTTATCGGCCGCCACTTCGAATACTACCGTGGCATCTAATTTCCTCGCTACCGGAAATGAACCTCTTTGATTATCATTTATTTTTCCTAATAGATTTTCGAGTGAACTGTCTTCAAAAAAAAGGGTTTCGTAGCCGCCATCTCCAATTAGAGCTTTCAGACTGTCGAGAGTTAATAACGGATTAACATAGCTTTGGGATAAATCCGCGACTAAAACAATCTCATCTTCATCGAAACCGAAAGAAACCACTGTATATTCGGGTAACTCACCAATCCGAAAAACCCCTGTTTCTTTATTCTCCACCCGCTTAAGCAGACCTTGTAAAACCGTTCCAGTAACGTTATATGCCTCTAAATTACTTTCTTTCACCAGTGCCTGTAACGACCCCGAACTAAGATTAAGATTAACATCTGTTTCACTGAGAACAGCGTCTAATGCCTTAGCCTCATCATCAACGACAAAACTTAGCCCGATAAAAACAGGTTTCTCAACTAGGGGAACAATGCCGCCCTTACCGCTTTGAATTTGCCGTAACAAATCTTCCAGTATCTTATTGGGCACCATAAACGAAGCGAAGTCTTTATCGACAATTAATTGCTGTAACGAAGCCCAGTTAATACCAAGGTCTGTTTCACTGTCGGTGAGGACCGCGCTAAGAAAATTCGTCTTTTGATCGTACACGAGGTCAATCGCTAAGAATTTTCCGTGATTCGCACTTCCATCACTACTTTCTTCTGCTTCTACCATCTTGTACTTCTCTTAGATCAACAAACAGTCACTTTTACAATATCAAAAAAATTGTGATTTTAAACATCGACTTAACATTTAAACGACCTAACCCTTGAGCTACTCAATAAATGATTCCCGAATTTTTTCTATTAGAGCGGTAGAAAGACGAAGGCCCTGTCGTCTCACCTTTGACACCGGTCCAGATTCGAAATCAGGGCGCTGCCGCCGCAAAACGCAAGGTCTCGAGCACCATTGCTATAAATCAAACCCTTACAATGTGTAAGTATAGTAGAGTTATGAAATTCAACGCTTTTTTTACAATGTCGGAAAACTCTTCGTCATTTACAGATCCTAGAACCTTACTTCATCAGTTAACCCCGCCTTCACATACTCTGCGAGAACTTTTTCTGCGCTGCCTGGAGCCTTATTAATCTGTTTTAGACTAATACCTATAAAACCCAGCTTGGGTAGGTGTAGTGAAGATTCTATAATTGACAGATTTTCGGGTACGGTGCTGCGTGCAAGGACGGTAACTCCCATACCCTCTTCTATAGCGGCCTTTATTCCCGTTAAATCGGGGTTCGTATAGACGATTCGCCACGATTTTTTATTCTGCCCCAGTTTACGCAATGCCCGTTGACGATAAATACACCCGTCGGGAGCCGCGATGAGGGGTATTTTTTCTTCCGATAAAGGCAGAGATCGCGCGCTTGTAACCCATACCAGCTCATCGGTCTTGATATGCTCGGGATTTGTAGGTGTCGGACGATCTTGCAGGGCCAAAATTAAGTCATACTTATTTTGCTGCCCTTCGGCCACCAGATTACGACTCAAATCAGAAAAGACTTCCAACAGTACATTTGGGTAGGCAGACGCAAAACGACTAACAATTTTTGGCAATAGACTAACAGCAAACTCACTGGGGATACCGAACCGCAGGCGACCACTAACCCCCGGATTATCGAAATGCCCCACAACTTGATCGTTCAGAGTAAGAATTTGACGCGCATATATGAGTAAATCTCGTCCCGCCGATGTTAGCTCGGCACGCTGCCCCTCGCGTCGAAATAGCGGTTGACCAATGAGTTCCTCCAATTTCTTTATCTGTTGGCTGATAGCAGGTTGAGTTCTACCTAGGCGCTCCGCAGTTTGCGTAAAGCCACCCGTTTCGGCCACCATGGTAAAAGACCGTAATGTATCAATCGGCAAATTCTTTATAGTTATGCTCCTTGTAACGAACTGACTGGCACTGAAACTTAGACTTGTCGCGTACTAAGCCTCATTTGAAGCATCAAACTTTTCTCGTACCCATTCGTCCTTTCAGAGAAACGGAAAATTCTTAGCAGTCTTCTCATGATCTTACTTGGCTTTTTCCGACAATCAAGAGCGTCATAGCTCCATTCTCTGTGTGCTCGCCTGCCGTTTATCACGCTCTCTTTCGACACTACCGATATTAGCAGTTACGCCTGGTCCCAACATTACCCGGTCACAGTATGGCAAACACAGGATAAAAAGCTGATAGAAAGCGCAACACCAACAGCCCATAAGATATATTTATGGAACAATAATAATAATTAATTTCTCTAATGGCAATGAGGACGCTAAAATCGCTAGCTAATAGCGTCACAACAGCCCAACCACAACCAACGAAACCACAATTCCAATTCGCCCGTTCGTAACTGACGACCGGATTGCCGCCACCCCACAACAAGTAATCAGAGTGCCTGTTATGCAGCTTCATCAAGCTTCTTTGCAACAACTTAAAAATAACGAAGACTTCATTCAAAGGCATATAGGCCCCAACAAACAACAAACAGAAGCCATGTTACAACAGTTGGACTTAAGCTCTTTGGACGAGCTCATCAGCTCAACAGTCCCTGCAAATATTCTGCGAGCGGAGCCTATGAACCTCCCCGCACCACTTTCCGAGAACTCCGCATTGATGCAGCTGAAATCGATTGCGGCTGAAAACAAAACCATGCGCAGCTTCATCGGGATGGGCTATTACAATACATTCACGCCCAATGTCGTGCAGCGCAATGTATTGGAGAACCCTGGTTGGTACACCGCCTATACGCCCTATCAGCCAGAGATAGCCCAAGGCCGTCTTGAAGGTTTATTGAATTACCAACAAATGGTTATGGATCTAACCGGAATGGAGCTTGCCAACGGATCGATGCTTGACGAGGGAACCGCGGCTGCCGAAGCAATGGCACTACTAAAACGTGTTAATAAGAAAAACCGCTCGAACCAATTTTTTGTTGCCAGTAACACGCACCCTCAAACCATTGCCGTATTAAAGACGAGAGCCAGTACTTACGGCTTCGAACTTATTATTGACTCTGCCGAACATTTATCCGAACACGATGTATTTGGCGCTATCATCCAATACCCTGGCAGTTGCGGAACCGTGGCAGATATTGCAGATTTCATCGATACTGCCCACCATAACAATACCCTCGTCGTTGTAGCCACCGATTTGTTGAACCTTGTGATGTTAACGCCACCGGGAGAGCTAAACGCCGATGTCGTTGTAGGTAACAGCCAGCGTTTTGGAGTACCAATGGGCTTTGGCGGCCCTCACGCGGCTTTTTTTGCGACAAGAGACAAGTACAAACGCTCGACACCGGGTCGGATTATCGGCGTATCGATAGATCGTCATGGCAACCCGGCACTGCGAATGGCAATGCAGACTCGAGAGCAACACATAAGGCGCGAAAAAGCGACGAGTAACATATGTACAGCGCAAGCGCTACTGGCGATAATGGCGAGTTTTTATGCGGTGTACCACGGCCCGGACGGCTTAAAAACAATAGCAGCACGAGTCCATCGTATGACCAATATAATGGCTGCAGGATTCAAAAAACTCGGTATATTTCCAGACAATAACAGCTGGTTTGACACATTGAGTTTCACTGTCGAGCAACAAAAAGCCGTGATCGATCGCGCAGTAAAGGCAGGGTTCAACTTACGTATTATTGGCGAATCTGGCGTCGCCTTGAGTCTCGATGAAACAACTACGAGCGAAGAAGTCGCCACCCTATGGCATATTATTAGCGGCGATACGCCAAGCTTTACCGTCGAAGAGATAGACCATTGGCTGTGCGAAAACGCTGAAACCGCTTCCGGTATCCCAGCGGCTAATCAACGACACTCTGAATTCCTTGTCCATCCCGTGTTTAACAGCCACCATAGCGAAACTGAAATGTTACGCTACATGAAACGTCTGGAAAGCAAGGATATAGCGCTCAATCATTCTATGATTGCGTTAGGCTCTTGTACGATGAAGCTCAATGCCACTGCAGAAATGCTTCCTGTTACCTGGCCCGAATTTGGCAATGTGCATCCCTTCGCGCCGCAGGATCAAGCAAGTGGCTATTTGACATTATTTAAACAGCTCGAAAATATGTTAATCGAAGCGACAGGTTATGATGCTATTTCGCTGCAACCCAATGCTGGCTCCCAAGGCGAGTACGCAGGTTTATTAGTCATAAAAAAATACCACGAAAGCCGGGATGATTTCGACCGCGACTTGTGCCTGATTCCCAGCTCGGCACACGGTACCAATCCGGCTAGTGCGGCACTCGCTGGTATGCGAGTTGCCATTGTCGAATGCGACCGCAATGGCAATGTTGACATGTCAGACTTGAAACTTAAAGCTGAACGCCACAGCAGTGAACTCGCCGCAATAATGATCACCTACCCTTCAACGCATGGCGTGTTCGAAGAAAGCATTACCGACATTTGCGACATTATTCATCAACACGGCGGTCAGGTGTATTTGGACGGCGCCAACTTTAATGCCATGGTCGGTATTGCCGCGCCGGGTAAATTTGGCGCCGACGTATCCCACTTAAACCTGCATAAAACATTCTGTATCCCCCACGGTGGTGGTGGACCAGGCGTCGGACCTATAGGCGTAGGTAAACACCTTGCTCGGTTCTTACCAAATAATCCCGTACAAACTATCGCCGGTTTAGACATCGGTAATGATGCCGTATCTTCGGCTACCTGGGGCAGCGCTTCTATTCTACCGATATCCTGGATGTACATTGCGATGATGGGCGAAACCGGTCTAAAAAAAGCAACTCAAGTAGCCATACTCAGCGCCAATTACATAGCGAAAAAACTCGGTGACCACTATCCTGTCCTCTACACAGGCAGAAACGGTCGAGTGGCGCACGAATGTATTCTCGATATGCGCCCACTCAAAGAATCCAGCGGCATCAGCGAAGAAGACGTAGCCAAGCGTCTAATGGATTTCGGATTTCACGCCCCAACCATGTCCTTTCCAGTGCCGGGCACGTTAATGATTGAGCCAACGGAAAGCGAGCCGAAAGAAGAGCTGGATCGCTTTATCGAAGCAATGATCATCATTCGCAACGAAATCGCGATGGTAGAATCAGGCGAGTTGGACGAACTCGATAACCCGCTAAAGAATGCGCCTCATACCTCAATGGAGGCAACGGCGTCAGAATGGACTCACAAGTACAGCCGCGACCAGGCCGTATTTCCGGCAGGCAATGCCAACAAATACTGGCCTCCAGTGGGGCGTATCGACAATGTTCACGGAGACAGAAATTTAATTTGTTCATGCCCAAGCATCGACGCTTATAGATAGATAGCAGCAAATAAAGATTGTGAATAGCTTTTAGAAGATTGTGGATTTAATAAAGATTGTGAAAACCGGAGCCAGGGGGAACCCTGGCTGCTTAACAAGCACAGTGTCCGCTACCGGATTGTGGAATCAACCGGTCCGTTTCTATGACCGCATCATCCCCCACTTGGCCCCGCGTCCATTTAATCGCCTAAATCACATACTAAGCGATTAAAATCTAGGCTCTCTGAATTAACTCAATCTGATAACCATCAGGGTCTACAATAAATGCAATAATTTCAGCTGGATCAGCTTTCATCGGTCCAGGCGGGCGTGATATTTCCACACCTTATGTTGCAAGATGCTCACACGTCGCATAAACGTCGGCAAGCCAGATGACCATAGGCATCACCTCTTACATACGTTTTTTGAGACCAGTTGTGTGTCAACTCCAACACGGTACTGTTCGTCTCATTACCGTAGCCCAGAAATACCAGGGTAATCCTGTTTGCGCTGCACGGTCATGCCTAATGCCTGGCAATAAAAATCCTCTGACATGGCCAAATCCGCAACCCTCAACATCGAGTGAAGAATCCTGTGGGGCGAGAGCCCTCTTTTGTCGCTGGTGTTGCTCATGCAGTTCACCTCTATAGCATTGAAGAGTGATGTCGAGTTCTCATCCGATAAAGGATAAGGCTGTGTTCGTATCAACCACCTTGGAAAACAAGGGAAAGCTGTGCTCGCGGGTTATATCCTGCTTTTGCAAACTCATTGTTGCTGTGGCATCCGTTAATGTATACACCTCATACCCTTTTGAATACGCCGCTCTCATCGTGCCTTCGATGCATACATCAGACAGCAAGCCCACCAAAATGATTGTGTTAATGCCCTTGTCCTTCAATCGCTGTTCGAGATCAGTTCCCTCGAAGGCAATAATTGCGCTGCGTTCAATGACAATATCCCCGTCTCTTTTATCGAATGCAGCGTCTATCTCCCCGCCCCGAGTCCCTTTCATCATGGCTCCGCTTTCGATCACCGAGGCAATGACTCCGTAAGGGCTTTCACCAGCCTCCGGATAGCCCTCCGAAAAAACAATCGGGCTGTAGATGATCGTCGCGCCCGCATCACGGTAATGTCCAGTCAGTGTGTTGATGTTATTAATAACGTTGAATTCATTCAGTACAGCTTCGGTTGCGGGAAACAACTTGCCCGATGGATCGGTGAGATCATTCTGAGGATCCAGAACCAGCATTGCAGTGTGTGAGGGCTTCATGGTTATTCCTATTTCATAAAGTGTGGGTGAAATTCGAGGACTGATACCGAGATAATTAACCAGCCCTCACCGGTACAAAGGACTTAACCTATGCGCCGGATCTCTACTACCAATTGTTCGGGGATAGACGTCAATGGAAAATGGCCGGACTCCAGGGTCACCACGTTTTGGGTTTTCCAGTTGGTGAGCATCTTGTCCTGTGCCGAAGGCGAAATTACCTTGTCGATGGACGTCTTGATGTAATATTTATCCACAGAACCAAACTTCTCTTCACTCAGGTTTGCGATCGCCATGAACGGCTCCGTGGCCTGCTTAAACAAAAACTTGGGCACAATCTTGTCCAGATAGTCGGCATTTTTTACATCGTTTAACAGTACAGTACGCACCGTTTCCTCGGTAATCGTTGCGTAGGTGCCGTCTTCTGAGAAAATGGTATTGGGCAGTAACTCACCACCAGGATCGTTTTGCATAACCTCCAGGGCCGAGCCGCCGTCTTTCAATAACATAGCCGCGACATACACCAGACGATCTATTTTTTCTGGTATAAGCTCGGCGACCTGTGAAATGATAGCGCCTGCTAACGAATGCCCTACCAGTACAACCTTATCGTTCAGTTTTTCAATGGCCTCTACGATGGTATTTACATACGACTGCATCGTCACATCGGGAATATCAGCATTGTTTTCACCGTGACCCGGCAGGTCTAGGGCAATCACATTGTGGCCATCATTGGACAGTAATTCAGCAACCTTGTTGAATTCCCAAGCAGCGCCCCAAGCACCGTGAATCAATAGATAGTTTTTCATTGTCTTTTCCTCTGTTTTTGGATTGAGTGCCGACTTATTCCGGCACTCTGATCGTGTGAGCTATCGGTTAGCCTTTGGCTATTTCCGCCCCAATTTCTTCGTTTGTCATGGCGATGCCATTGAAGTTCCAGCTACCGTCTACCGTGTGAACCACGTTTGAATAGATGTGCTCTGCCGGTTGCTTACCGCCCGATAGCTCCCTGATAATCTCAGTAGCTTCGGCAAAATGAGCCAACTGAACCTCTCTGGAGGCAAAGGCAAAAGATGGCACTTTCCATTCCATCCACACCCCTGAAAATTCTTCGCCACCAGAGAAAGTCGCCGACTTGGGCAGTACCGACACGTGGGCCGTAATGTTTGGGGTCATGATTGTGTTGCCCAGTAAACCGTGGTGCTTGAGCATTGAATTGGTGATTTTCGCGACGGCTTCTTTCTCAGATCCTGCGGGGATGACGCCTTCGGTCAGAGTTAGCGTTAATGGCATGATGTTCTCCAATATTTTAAGTAGGTGTTGGTCGGTAGGCCGACATAAGGTCCGGGCTATCCCGGTTTTCACCCGGTGCTTAGTGCGCGTTTCCCGGTGAGTGAGCGCACATTATATAACGATCGATATATTGTCAATATAAAAATAACGTTCGCTATATTTTCATTTTGTTTCGCGATATACTGCCCCACT
>JBLHNZ010000123.1:0-9670 GCA_047623245.1 Oceanicoccus sp.
TTTGTGGAATCTAACCTGGATTAGTTGTGTTGTTTGATATTAGATTTTTCGAGAATTATATACACTGTTATTTGTCGCATGTTTAGTTATGATGTTCACGAGAGACAACAAAAATTTATTTGATTCTCAGGTAAAAAGGTTTTTTGATTAAATTCATTTAAATACAAGGGTTTGGAGTAGAAGCTGTCTGTTGGCTGCCATGCTAAAACCTGAAGAACGCCATGTTCGTTATACGTTAGATAGTTACCTTCGTCAGTGATAATATTATAAGAACCGATTCGAAATACTTCGCGCTGTTATTTTTCTCGAGCATAAGAAGAACAAAAGCCCCATTCAAGCACTAACATACTCTATCTGGCAGGCTAGTGTTAGCCGTTTATCGAGATAAAGTGTGTCGCTAGCTATTATAAATCCAAAAACTGCCCGATTTTGAGCGGTCTCTCTACCATCGGATAATTGCGTCTGCTTTTTGCGGGTATCCCAGTGCATCAAGAACGCACCACCACCGATACCTAATGATTGGGGCTCAACAAGCGTTAGCACTAACTGCTCCGGGGTGGCCGCGTCGGTAGCCGAGCCTCCTTTTGAGAGCATAGTGTTAGCTGCTTCTGTCGCGTATGGGTTGGCGGTCACTGCCATGAATTTTTCGCTGTGATTCGTTTAATGTTGCTAACGCTGCTAGTGTATTCTGGGGCCATATATTCATGAGCGCGAGGGTCAGCTTGAGCGTTAGCTAGATCTGTGACCAAAAAATGGACAATATAAGATACGAGCAGATAAAAATCTGTCGCATTGCGAGGTTCCTGTAAGCGGGGAATTTTTTCATTCAATATACAAGAAAACGCACGATGTAAGTTAACTCCCTTTTTGTGGAAGATTTTTTGCTTGCTAATACGCCGGGGGACGTGTGGTAAAACAGACACTAGAAATGCAAGAACCTGTCGGCAAAAAACGCCGCTAGGAATTGTATTGTCGGTTTAAACCCTATTGGCCGTTTCGCAACGAATGATGGGCAGCGCTATAGCTAATTTCATGCATTTTTGGGCGTCAATGATCGATATATCAGCATTCCTTCACTCAACTAAACAGTCTTAGCGTACTGCTGTATGGCAACATAGAGAACCTTTCGATCAATAGGTTTGGTTAGCACTTGGCACATACCATGGGCTAGACACTTTTTTTTATTTGCTGCCAACGCGTTTGCAGTCAAGGCTATGATGGGCGTGTCTCGATTGGGATTATCTGTACTACTGATGGTTTTCGCGGCGATATAGCCATCCATAACCGGCATCAGGCAATCCATCAGGATCAAGTCAAAGCATTCAATAGAGGCCATCTCACAAGCTGCTTGTCCGTTAACCGCTACGGAAAAACTGCAATTAAATTTTTTCAATAACGCAGTGACAACCTGTATATTTACGGCGTTGTCATCTGCGACCAATAAGTGCAGATTCAAAGATGAAAAATCCGGGACAGTCGCTTCTTTTTGCGGTATTAATACCGCGCTATGGCCTTCTACCAGCGGTACCTCAAACCAAAAAACACTGCCCTCCCCTACACGGCTTTGCATACTTATCTCGCCACCCATACTGGCGACAAGCTGCTTGCAAATATGCAAGCCCAACCCTGTACCTTCGTGGTGACTCTGGTTGTGATTGGCTTGCGAAAAGGGTTCAAAGATGGTTTCCTGCTCGCTCGCTACAATACCAAGCCCCGTATCCTTAACACCATAACAAATACTACCCTCCCGACGTTTTTCAGCGAAAAGACATATCTCACCTTCGCTGGTAAATTTAAACGCATTGGATAATAAGTTGGCCAGTAATTGCCGCAGCCTTTTTTCATCTCCCAAAAGACAGTCGGGAATATCGGGGGAAACCGCAGTTTTCAGCGTTAGGATATTTTTCGACGTAAACTGGCTGAATTGTTCGTAAGTCTTATCAATCAGCGTCCGCGGTGAATAGGCCGTTTTTAGAATATCAAAGCTACCGCTCTCGACTTTGGCCAGATCTAGCAGTTCGTTGACCAACCCCATCATATGCTTAGATGAAGAATCAATACCTTTAACATATCGGTTCTGAAGATTGCTAAGAGAAGTGTCCTGCAACAAGTCAGTGAAACCCATTACCCCGTTCATCGGGGTGCGTAACTCATGGCTGATCGCTGCGAGAAAAGTGCTTTTAAATGCATTGGCCTGCTCGGCCAAACGCTTCGATATTTGTATTTCTCGGTACGAGTGGGCCCACTGAGTGGCTATCGCCGTCATCAACAAAACGTTTACTACCAGGGAAAAAATAAATAACTGTAGACCTACCAGACGGGAGTTCAACGGCAAATTCGAGGTTTCGGGATCGGTAAGCACCGAAACTAATATCACTGAAATACAGATTACAAAGCCTGCGGTGTGAGTCCATCGAAGCCCAAGCCGAAGAGCAGACCATGCCAGCATGGGTAGAATGAGCACGAATGGCACTATCACCCCCCAAATTGAACTGCCCAAGACCACGGCGAGCATCAGCGTCGTAATACCGACAGCTATGAACCAACGGTACTCATCAGAATGAGCCAAGTCCAATTTAAGTAGAGGGTCATCCTGCACTCGCCAGGCCATCGCCACACTACCCAGCAGCAACACACCCGCGGCGTCCCCTGTCCACCATGTAATAAAGTCACCGATAGATTCTGAGCTGTCGATAAAACCGAAAGCCATCAATCCACCAACCCCAAAAACGGCGCTGACTAACGGTCCCAAAATTGCCGCAAAAGAGATAAAAATACAAATAGTGCGTACATTAAAATCAGATTGGTCATTACTTAACTGCTTGCGCACGGCGTTGGCACCGATATAAGCGCACAAGCAATCTCCTAAGCCGTTCAAGCCGGCACTAGCCAATGAGCGAAGCAACACACTCACCTGTTCTAAATCGATATAGGCCCAGACGTTGCCGACAAAAGCGCCAATGAAAATTCCCGGCCAGAGATAATATCCTCGCGATAATAATGCAACAAAGATAATTCCCGATGGCAGCCATATTGGCGTGATATTGCCCGGTGCTATTGCCAGCAGTTGGCAAAGACGTGCGGAGAGAATATAAAGAGCAGCCAGCAATACACATTCCAAGTACTGGCGCATACTGGAAGGCAGGGCTTGTAAGCTTCCCAGCTTATAACTTTGCGCTGGAGCAACGCTATCCATAAAAAGTCACCCGAGGTGAAAAACATGAGTATAGACCAGAATTTATTATCCCGCGTTGAGGCAATAGTTCTTGAGGGTATAAAAAGAACAAACGCCCCATTCAAGCGTTAACACACTCTACGTCGCAGGGTAGTGGTAGCCGTTTAGCGAGATGAAGTACGTCCCTAGCTACTATAAATCCAAAAACTCCCCGATTTCGATTAAAAACGGCTCGAATTTTGATGGCTCATAATCCAAGCCTGAACAATGCCCTACCCGCCTCCTCCTTGAGCACCATTGACTATTACATACCTGAATTATTTACACAAAAAACTCTGCCTGTGGCGAAGCTCGTGGTTCTGGAAGTCGATTGATCGATGTGGGGGAGCCTGTTTTTGCATCCAGATAGTCCAGAATGCTCTTGATGACTAGAGGGTCATCTCTGCTGGTAATCATCTTGACCACACCACCGTAGTGACCGAAGGCCGTAACATCAATATTAAACACTCGCTTCAATCGCTTTGCCCACGTCATTGCGATATGCACGTCCGCTCTCTTTCTCGACCGCTGGCTCCTGCGCACCTGCACCGCCCTTGCCATGCATTGCATGCAGACCACAGGTCTATACGAGTTGCCATTTCACGCGGAAAGAAATAGCTAACTGTTTTAGAGTAAAGGCTGGTGCAGTGAGTTGGGCGATGACATCGTTTAAATGTAAGATGTAAGGTCCGACCCCTAACCCCCTAAGTATGCAAAACAAAAATGATGAAGTAAAAAACGTTCTTGCGATGTATCAAACAGCATGGCAGCACCCCGATGTCGAGTTAACTCGTTCGAGGCCATGATGCAGAGGTATAGTTCATGGATATAGGGCAGGGATCTAGCGATCAAACGTCGAAGGCAATAAAGCATAGATTCGGCCGGCGCTTTTGCCAAAGTTGAATTCATTCGAAAGCAGTTAGGTGCTCACTAAGAAAAAGTTTCAGCTGAACAGCGCTTTGAAACAGGTTGAGACAAGCAGGTCTAAAGAAATTTTTTCGCCATAGTCAAAAGTGTAAACCAACAGCCAGCATCACACTTCATTACTGCAATGAACTAGCACCAAGCCTCTAAGTCCAGCGACATATTATTCAACAGAGTATACGAGATCTCGCTAATTGAACAAAAATAGACGGATAAAGTGCTGTATATGTAAGTATAGTCAATTGATTGACTTTTACTCTAAATAATCTTGAGGCTGAATTTTTGTTGATTCAATTGCTCTTCTGCTTTGGCTGGAGTGAGGGGGGTACTGAATAAATAACCTTGGATTAATTCACATTTCAATTCTTGTAACATGGATAATTGCTTATTGGTTTCAACGCCTTCAGCGATCACTTTAAGCCCCAAATTATGCGCCATTGATATAATCGCGGCAGTAATTGCTAGCCCATCTTTATTTTCCCCCAACTCGCGAACAAAGGACTGGTCTACCTTCAAAACGTCTAAGGGAAAACTCCGGAGATAACTAAGTGATGAATAACCTGTCCCGAAATCATCAATCGATAATGAAAGATTGAGGTTTTTCAGCACATCTAACATCAAAATTGTTTTATCAGGATTTTCCATAACCAACGATTCGGTCAATTCTAGTTCGATAAATATGGGGTCAATTTTTATCTGGTCTAATATTTTTGCGACGTTTAAAGCGTAGTCGGATAGTTGAAATTCGCGAGCTGAAACATTAATTGCCATATTGATATTTTTGTAGCCCAATTGATGCCATTTTTTCAACTGCAAACAAGCTTCACGAAAAATATAGATTCCAATTTGCTCAATCAAACCACTTTCTTCTGCTATAGGAATAAACTCTGACGGAGAAATAGCTCCTAAGTCTGGATGATGCCAGCGGGCTAAAGCTTCAAAACCCATAATTTCAAATGTATGCGAGTCGACTTTAGGTTGGTAACATAAAAAAATCTGGTTCAATGATAATGCTTTACGAAGTTCTATTTCTAATGTGTTTCGACGCTCGGCTTTACTGTTCATTTTATTGTCGAAGAAACTATAATTATTGCGTCCATTAGTTTTGGCAAAATACATAGCTGTATCTGCATGTTTCAAAAGTTCTTCACTTTTATCTGCATCATTAGGATAAATACTAATTCCAATGCTAGTGCCAATCGATGCTTTTTTATTATTAATGTTAAATTCTCGTTGAAAGTCTGAGCGAATTTTTTTTGCTATGTTTTCTGCATTCCGCTCATGTTTTAAAGATTCTAAGATTATAGTGAATTCATCTCCTGATAAACGGTAGACTGAATCTGTTTCTCTGATATTATCTAACATTCTTTGTGCGGCTTGTTTTAATAGTTCGTCCCCCGCGTCGTGTCCTAATGTATCGTTGACTTGTTTGAATCTATCCAGATCGATAAATAATACTGCGAGCTTTCCATTGTTTCTTTTTGCATTGTTGAGTGATTTTTGGAGGACGCTATGAAACATAATACGGTTTGGCAATTTAGTTAGTGCATCATAATTAGCCATAAAAAACATTTCTTCTTCATTTTTTTTACGCAGAGTTATATCAGAAAATACTGCGACAAAATGAGTCGCGTTGTCATTGTCATAAACAGTATTGAGTTCTAGCTCGATAGGAAATTTTTCTCCCGATTTCTTTTTGCCAATAGCTTCGCCATGCCAATGCTTTAGTTCTAAACATTTTTTCTTTAGGTTTTTTTCAAATTGAACTGCACTGTTGTTTTTGTCAAGGAACAATCCCGATGAACCAATGATTTCAGATCTTTCAAAGTGAGTGGTTTGGCTGAAAGCATGGTTGATCGTTAAAACTCTAAAATGAGTATCTAAAATAACCACTGCGTCGCTGGTGTGGTCAAAAACCGTTGCCAATAATTTTATTTTTTCTTGTGACTCTTTCTGTTCACTTATATCTCGCATGACGCCAATGATTCGGCTGGAAAAAGTATTTTTTTTCGACAAACTATTTTTGAAATGGTCGTTTGAAACGGGTGAAATTGATGATTTCTCACTTTCTGATGGTATCACACTACTGCCACTTACCACTTTGCCAGCTAAATGAAGCCAAAAAATCCGTCCTCTATTTTTAACTCTATATTCTAATTTGAAATCTGTTTTTTGGTGGTCAAAAAAATATTTAATATATTTTCTAACCCGAACGATATCTTCCTCGAAGATCCAGTCAGACCATTCGTTTTGTGGGAGTGAAGTTTGGTCTTTTTCTAGACCTAAAATATTACAGCTGTAAGAGTCGAAATAGGTAATTTTGCTTTTAAGATCCCAGTCCCATGTACCTTCTCCGCCGCCAACTAAAGCTAAAGATAATCTTTGTTCACTAGAAATTAGTCTGGCTTGATGCTGCTTGATTTCTTCTAGCATATGGTTAAAAGCAACCACTAAAGTATTGATTTCTTCAACTGATGATTTTTGGGCTTTTAATGAGTAGTCATTCTCTTTACTAATTAATTTCGCAAGAGAACTGAGGTTATATATAGGATTTATTATTCTGATTACAAGCTTGTTGGCGATAATTAGAGATAAAATCAAAACAAATAAAAGCACTGATATTCCGATGAAAAGAAAGCGGCTCCTTCTTTCGGTTAACTCTATCATATCTGCTTTAATATAGAGTGTACCAATAGTATGTTCTTTTAAAATAATAGGGGTGGTTATATGCATGAAGTTATTGAGTATTATAATGCCATTCGAGGCCAGAGTATGTTTTGATTTATCTTGTTTCTTATAGTGAAAGTCAACCAATACTTTTTTGTTCTCGTCGGCGATTGCAGCGTACCAAATATGCTGGTATGCACTAAGTGATTTAAGGGTTGAATGAGCGGCTTGTTCATCTTCAAATGAAACTGCAGCCTGAGTATTTTCGGCAGTAACTTTGGCTAATATATTTAATTTTTCTTCTAAGCTTTGTTGGAAAGTTGTTTGATCGTAGGCCACAAAAGCAAAAAAAAGTATAAGCAATGCAATACTGATGGTGATAGACAAAGTAGAAAAAATTAACCTACCTAAAGAGCTGGTTTTTGTTTTCTTATTGGTTTTATTTAACTCTTCAGTGAGGTTAGTCATATATTTATAGCAAAGCTACTCTTGATCAAATAGACTATTCGGGCCGGGGAAATCTCGATCACAACTTCATCAAGTCTTTCAAAATCGCCTTTGTTTTTTTCAAATAAATGAATGTCGTAAACGAGAGTTCCTACAATATAGCCAACACTGTCAAAGTCGTTATTTGAATAGGCTCCATGGTAATTGATTGCATTGTTATTTTGAATTCTCAGAAATGCTTGCGCTATATTGGCAGATCCAGCTTCGATACATTCAGGGTTCATTACCTCTCGCATACTTTGACCAATCATTTCGCCGCTTGGGGCATTTGTATTATTGACCAGCCCTGAATGCTCGACGGCTAAAGCTAAAATTATTACCGCCTCGTCAGTATTAGCATTAAAAGTCTGTAGTTCAGTAGCAAAATTATCGAAATAACTTTGCGAAAAAAACTGATAATGTTCGCTTTGCTTTAAACCTATGCTTGGACTGACGCCATAAGCTTCCTTAAGGATACTTGGGTCGGCTAAATTGTCGCTAAAATTAGTGTTAGTCGCTACGTCTGAAAATAAATAAATACCTTGAAAGTGTTGATTGATGGTTTCATTGAGGCAATTAGAGTTAATGGTCGAACGTACTAATGCAAAAACAACAACGTCTGGCTGACCATCATATACAGCGTTTATATAAGCATCGAAACCAACATATTGCTCACAGTAGACCTGTCATGAACATTGCGACTAGCCAGTGAAGGCCGACAGTGATGCGACTGATTTTTGGGGTCTTATTCATAGCGGCTCTCTATGGTGTAATCAGTTAGAGTATAAGAAGAACAAGCGTCTCATTCAAGCGCTAACATACTCTACATGGCACGCTAGTGCTAGCCGTTTATCGAGATGAAGTGCGTCGCTAACAATCCTAGGAATTGGAATACCAGCACGTGAATAGTGTTTCGACCTACGTTTAATTCCGCTCTTGACATCCCAGGTAACAGACTGCCATAAGCGAACATAGGCCGTCTCCTATTACAATTCAATAGGGACACCGCCAAAGTGACCAAGAAACCCCAAATCTTCATTCACACTCATCGTTTCCACCCTTCTATTGTTGGAGTATATATTATGACAGGGTATTCTGATGGCGAGAAAACCCCAACGAGTAAGAAATATTAGAAACGCCACGTTCCGGGTATCACTTTTAAAGGAGTTAATCTAGACTAATTCTATTGGGAACTGATTCAATTGTTATTTGGCATTGTCGTGCTCCGAGTGCTTGCGCTAATATTTCCAAGAAAAAGGGGCGAGGTGGTTCTTACTTCACTCGGTAATAGCTGCGATTTACCCGGATGCCTGTATATTTTGGTCCCTCCTTATTCACCCGAAAACACTTTTTTGACGTCTTTAATGGTGATCTGGTGGTGCTATTTACAGCAGAATTACAGTGTTTTTGTCGCCAGATACAATGCGACGTTGTCGCCAATAAAATTACGGGCGACGCGAGTGTCATTTGCAACGGAGCGGGTGCTGATTGTTGAGAGCAAGGTGATTGACTACTGCTCAGATAAGACGGAATGTTAATCTGAACCCGACTGTAAAAGGAGTTATAGCTAATGAGTATATTTAAGTCACGTTCGACGATGAAGAATATGGGAGAGCAGAGCGGCTTTACGGTCTACTCCCTCGATCACCGTATGTATTTACTGATGCCGAGGGGCGGGGCGAGCCAGGTGGTCATCTCGGCGCATGGCGGACGCCAGCGCAATACCTCCACGTTCAAGGTGCCGAGCGACACGATCCTGCGCTTCTATTCCGACGATTTGAAAATAACCAACGATCCCGGTTTCAAAAACTTCTACCAGGGGGAGGCAGCTCCCAAAGAAGTCGTTTCTGAAGGCGATAATTGTTATGACTACACGTTGACAAAATACCAGGGTTCGCATAACAAACAGGGCGAAACGTACGGTTCCATTGCTAAGGTCGTCAATGAGACCCTTCAGGCGCATGGTGAGCTCATGTCGGCAGCAGCGCAGATCTATGACAATTTTGGTTCTAGTATAGGTAGTTCGTCGAAGTCTGATTACGACCGGTTCCGCAAGCGCTATTCCAGCGCACTTCAAGGTGCAGCGAATAACAAGATGATCGCTGCGCTTACAATCCGCAATCGGACATTTCACTCCCACATGAGCCTCAACACTGCGATTGAACTGGTCAAGTCGGTAGCGCCAGAGATTGTGTTATTTGACTGTCTGTTCTGTCGCTGCCTCGCGTCTGGTACGGAGTCAGACGACGTTATGGTCGTTAGACGATAGAAACATGATCGCCATCGCGACTCTACTTCAGCAATCAGCGGGACTGACTAAATGGGCTACTGATCCAATGATTCATTCCGCTTTCTTTTACCGTCAAAAGGAAGAGACGT
>JBLHNZ010000124.1:0-9644 GCA_047623245.1 Oceanicoccus sp.
CGACAGCGATGATCTAACGTCTATGCCAGAGGAATATCATCATGAGCCGGCGTTAGCGTTATCGTCTGGAGATGACGGGCTCGATATTACAAGAAGGATACTGAAAGAAGCAGCCAATTTCTTAACGAGCGATGGCATACTGATTGTTGAAGTTGGCAATAGCTGTATAGCCCTTGAGGAATATTTTCCGCAAGTCCCTTTTACGTGGATCGAGTTCGAGCGGGGTGGTCATGGTGTATTTGTTTTCACTAGAGACGAGCTTGAATTATACCAGCGGGCATTTATCTGACGCCTATTGTAAATTACCGTATAATCGGAACTTCATGTTACTTTCGTGAGATCAAAATCTCGCGAGAGTGTAGCTAGCAAGCGTATCAATTTTTGAAAATGAGCGAAATATGTCAGGAAATACGATCGGTAAACTGTTTACCGTTACAAGTTTTGGAGAAAGCCATGGTAAGGCGCTGGGCTGTATCGTCGACGGATGCCCTCCGGGGCTGGAAATATCGGAAGAAGATATTCAAGTGGATTTAGATCGCAGAAAACCCGGAACCTCTCGTTTTACCACGCAGCGCAGAGAAGAAGACAAAGTGGTAATTCTCTCGGGTACTTTCGAAGGAATTACGACAGGTACGTCTATCGGTATGATGATCGAAAATACCGATCAACGTTCTAAAGATTACACCAAAATCATGGATCGGTTTCGACCGATGCACGCCGATTACACATACACTCAAAAATATGGAGTTCGAGACTATCGCGGCGGCGGTAGATCTTCCGCGCGGGAAACTGCAATGAGAGTAGCAGCGGGCGCTATTGCCAAAAAATACCTAAGGAATGCTCATGGTATCGAAGTTCGAGGCTTTTTGTCCCAGCTTGGCCCAATTAAGACTGAAGCGTTCGATTGGGACCAGGTAGAACTAAATCCTTTCTTTTGTCCAGACATTAACAAAGTGGCTGAGATGGAAGACTATATGAACAAGTTACGGAAGAGTGGCGATTCTATAGGTGCAAAAATTTCTATTGTTGCCACCGGCGTAATGCCTGGTTTGGGTGAGCCTGTTTTTGATCGACTGGATGCTGATTTGGCACACGCCTTAATGGGGATCAACGCTGTCAAAGGTGTAGAGATAGGCGCAGGATTCGATGCGATTGATCAAAAGGGAAGTATCCATCGAGACGAGTTAACGCCGGACGGGTTTACCTCTAACAACGCTGGTGGGATTCTGGGTGGTATATCAAGCGGTCAAGACATTGTCGCGCACATCGCCTTAAAACCGACCTCCAGCGTATTAGTTCCTGGCCAAACAATTGATGTCGACGGCCAGTCGACTGAAGTGGTGACCACGGGGCGGCATGATCCTTGTGTTGGCATTAGAGCAACACCGATAGCAGAAGCGATGGTTGCAATAATATTGATGGATCACTTACTGAGGCATCGTGGTCAAAATGCGGATGTTAAGTGTTCGACACCAGTGATCCCGGCCGGCGTCAAATAGAAGTACTGTTCAGTGCCAAAGACCCATTCATGGGATCTTACTAGAAAAATAGATAGATTGGTTATTTTGAGTCAGTAGATTTACTATTATTTGTTGGGAATACGTGTCCAAACACGCTCGAGGTAAGTATGAATAACATGTGTTTGTAACGTTTTTTGCAAGTGCCCAAAGCGAAGCTGGTTTCATTTTACCGGCCTTTTTCGATTTAGTGGGAAATCGTAGCTTTTTCTGATTATTGTCAATACACGACATCTTTTGCTGAAGCCGTTGGTGTCATCCACTATACTGCGGCTCCACGACTGAACACAATTATGGATTTTAGAATGAGTCAATTTACACATCTTGACGAATCTGGCCAAGCGCAAATGGTCGATGTCACCGAGAAAAAAGTCACCCAGCGAAAAGCAGAAGCGGAATCTTCGGTCAACATGTTGCCAGAAACACTACAGTTAATTATGGAAGGTGGTCATAAAAAAGGTGATGTCTTATCGGTAGCAAAGCTTGCGGGTATTCAGGCCGCGAAAAAATGTTCGGACTTGATTCCGCTTTGTCATCCTTTGTTGCTGTCTTCTATAAAAGTAGATTTGGAACCTGACGTTGAAAATAGTCGTGTTGTTATTCGAACAGAGTGCAAGTTGGCAGGGCAGACGGGAGTGGAAATGGAAGCGTTAACTGCCGCGTCAATTGCGGCGTTAACGATTTATGATATGTGTAAAGCAGTCGATAAGGGGATGACAATAACCGGTATCCGGCTGTTAACCAAAACGGGGGGGAAATCGGGCGAATGGACTGCATCCTGATTCTCACTAATCGGAAAATAAAAGCACAGGAGAATAGTTAGGCATGATAAAAGTACTGTTTTTCGCTAGTATTCGAGAACAACTAAAAGCGAGCGACTTGATTATCCCATTTTGCGAAAAAACAAAAACGGTTGCTGGGCTTATAGATGAAGTGGTTAAGGCACATGATAGCGGCAGCAGAGAGATTCTGTTGGCAGACAATGTTGTCGTTGCGGTTAATCAGCAAATCGTCGGAAAAGATGTCAATTTGTTCGATGGCGATGAAGTCGCTTTTTTCCCTCCGGTAACAGGGGGATAATGCCGATGGTTGATCGCGTTGTTATTCGTGTTCAAAATGAAGATTTTGATCTAAATGTTGAGCTTGCGAATATGCGCTTGCTGAGTAGGGAAACAGGAGCGATCGCTAATTTTGTTGGTATAGTACGGGACTTGAACGACGGCGATAGTGTCGCGACCCTCCATTTGGAGCACTATCCTGGGATGACCGAGTCCTCGATTCGAGCGATAGTCGAAGACGCATTTCGGCGTTGGGAGTTGTTAGGTGCGATTGTGGTTCATCGTATTGGGAAGCTTGAACCCAGTGATCAAATTGTTTTGGTCGCCGTAAGTAGCAAGCATCGCGACGAAGCTTTCCGAGCTTGTGAATTCATTATGGATTATTTGAAGACTCGCGCGCCATTTTGGAAGAAAGAGCTAACGCCGAAAGGCGAACGGTGGGTAGATGCTCGCGATAGTGATTTAGAGGCAGCTAGACGCTGGGATGAATAGCGCCGAATTATTTCGAAAGCGAAATCAACTTGTTAAAAATTCGCTGTTTCTCTGAATTATATTCTGTTGATTATGGTGTAAACTTATTACCGCTCTTATAAGTCCCTATTTATTATAGGGTTGATAACTTCCGGTTGGTGAGTTAAGTTTTAACGAACAGATAGGCAAGTGTTTGCAGTCCCACAGAGTTTAATGCGAAATTACGAATTAAATGAAAGATGTTGATTAGTGTTCTTAGGTGTAGTGTATGAGTTTGGAAAGTTGTGATTTACGAAGTGCATTAGGGCATTTTACAACAGGCGTTTGTGTAGTTACTGCTAATTTCAAAGGGGGCACGCCCTATGGTCTTACAGTTAACTCTTTTGCATCTGTTTCACTGGAGCCTGCTCTGGTACTCTGGAGTTTACAAAATGACTCGGACTGTATTGCGGTTTTTGAAGGTGCTGAGAAATTTGCAATAAACATTCTTGCCGCCGACCAGAAAGATATGTCAACGATTTATGCTTCAAAAGGAAATCACGTTTTGGCGCCCGAGCATTGTAGGCTTGGAAAATACGGGGCACCTATATTAAGAGGTTCAGTAGCGAGTTTTGAATGTAATAGTTGGGCCAAATACCCTGGAGGCGATCATCAAATTTTTGTTGGTGAAGTTATGGCAATCGAAACGAATACCAATAAAAAACCTCTTTTGTTTAATTCCGGTCAATATCGGGAACTCCGATGAGCATTAAACGTGTTTCGCTCTTTGCTGCGAATAATGCTAGTCCATCTGCCTGATCAAACAATACACTCTTCTAGGTTATTCAATGAAATTTTGCAGTAATTGCGGTGACAAAGTCGCTAAACGGATACCTGAAGGGGACGATAGACCACGTTATGTCTGCGATTCCTGTGATACCGTTCACTATCAAAACCCGAAGATGGTTGTGGGTGTATTGGCTGTGCAAGATCACCAGGTATTGATGTGTAAAAGAGCAATAGAGCCAAGAAAAGGTTTTTGGACGCTGCCTGCAGGTTTTATGGAGAATGGAGAAACAACCATGGCAGGCGCAATTAGAGAAACATGGGAAGAAGCGTATGCAAAAGTTAGCGTGCCTTCGCTTTATCGAATGTTCGAATTACCTTACATTAATCAGGTGTATATTTTTTATCGGGCAAATTTGTTGGATGAAACGTATTCCGCAGGCCCTGAAAGCTTAGATGTGCAGCTATTTAATGAAGACGAAATTCCCTGGAAAGAGATTGCGTTTCCCATTGTCACCGAAATTTTGAGAGAGCATTTCGAGGATACAAGAAACAATGAATATCCCGTTCGCATCTCTGAAGTCGATCCGTTGTGGCAAAGAAAAAGCCCGCGAAAAAGCAGCGAATAATAATCAAATCAAAGAGTGTTCTTTTAATTATTCGTTAGCGACGTAGACGACTTTTTTCACGAAAGTGTTTGTCGATCCAGAATATTCCTAATACGCAAATATTCATCGTCGGCTTCAGGCAAATAGACTAACTTGTAAAAATAGCGCTCATTGACAGAATGTTGGTTTTTGGTTCCTTTGGCAGCCTCGTGGGTAGAATGCGTGTAGCTCATTTCTAAATGAATGATCTGTGAGTTTATCGGAACTTCGAAGTTCATCCCGTCCAACGTTTTCTTTTGTTTCACTTCTTTTATGCTGTATATCGAAACTTCCGCTATGAAATTGAGATTGATGCGGAAATTACTGGTGACCGGTGCTAGGTATTGAGCATCCATCGCCTTATGCTGAACATAAATTTTGGGGTGTTTCTTTACTTCAATGAACATGAGAAAGCTCCGATATGTTCTGTACTTCGAATCGGTCTATTACCGTTTTTCTTGTTGAAACTTGTCTTCAATAATGACCGAAAAAATATAAGCTTCAATAGTAAGTAAAAAAGTGCGGTTGTAATAGAGTGTAAATACTCAAATTATCTGCAGCACGAATTGTATCAGAATTAGTTCTGTTTTTTAGCTATTCATACTTTTTAAGTACTTAGGATTTTCTTTTTTCAGTAAGGCAAGATTTCCCTGCGAAATAACTTGGCTAAACTGGTCTCTAGCAGCCCCGTATTCCGCTAGCTCGAAATGGCATTGCCCTAATCTTAAGTGAATAATCGGGTTGCCACTCGCTAATGGGCAATGCATTGCAGATAGAAGCGCTTGCTTACCGTTTTCAAAGTCTCCTTTGGCAAAGTAGGCATCGCCAATTGCCGTCAAAACCCAGCCGGCTTCCTGCCAGTCCGTCTGCGGCTTTGGTAACAAGTTCCAAGCGGAGTAAAAGCGTCTTAACGCAATTTTGTTATCACCTTGATCATAAAGCGCATAGCCTTGCTTACATAAATTCAGAACTTTTTCCGAGATTGCCGGTTTAAGCTCTTCTGGAGGAATATTTACTTCATCAGAATGAGATTTGCCTTTCATCAGTTAAAAATCCTTGTTGTTTACGCTTAGTTTACCGTTAACTATCCAAGCAGAAAAGAATTTTTCAGTATCCTTGGTTGTAGCTACATTGAAGCCTACAATAAGAGTCTGTCGAAAAGAAAAAAGCGTTTAGGCAATTTACTTTTTTTGAGTCAATAAGGGTCCCATAGTGGAATCGGTTAATGTCTTTGTGTTTCAGGTTGTTTTTTGTGCAGTTGCTGTAACTTTTCTAATTGTGAAAAAATATTTTCAATCTAAAATTACGAATTTGGAGGAGAGCGTTGATGGTTTTTCACAAAAAAGTCACAGTTTTCAAGAGCAGCTCTCTGAGCTAGACAATCAGGTGGTAATTGCCAATGGGAAAAATCTGGTATTGGAAACTAAATATGGTTCTGATACGAGAGCATTACGCACTGAAAATAATGACCTAAATGTTCGACTCGAAGTTTTTGAAGAGAAACTTGAAGATTCTCGGAAAGTTAATACTGACTATGTTGCTCAAGTCGCGAGGTTACAAACTCGCTTAGAAGAACAAGTGGCCGCTACGGCAGATAAGATAGAAGACTTCCAGCAAGTTAAAAAGCAATTAAATGTTGATTTTGAATTGCTGGCTAATCGAATTTTCGAAGAGAAAACGGAGCGTTTCAGGATCAACAGCAAGGTATCTCTTGATTCCACATTAAACCCGTTGCGCGAACAGCTCTCAGATTTCAAAAGGAAGGTTGAAGACGTCTATGACAAAGATAGTAAGGATCGGGTCAAACTTGGTGCTGAACTTTCTCAACTCAAAGAATTGAATCAAAGAATGACCGATGAGGCGCTAAATCTAACAAAGGCCTTGAAGGGCGATAATAAGATACAAGGGAATTGGGGAGAAGTTATTCTAGAGCGCGTTCTAGAAGAGTCAGGCTTGCATAAGGGTAGAGAGTACGACACGCAGGTGAGTTTGAAGTCGGAAGGAGGCGGGCGCAGAAGTCCAGACGTAATCCTGCGTTTACCTGAAAACAAAGACATCGTTATCGATTCTAAGGTTTCGCTCGTACATTACGAAAACTACTGCAATAATGAGGATGAAGCAGAGCGTAAGCAAGCGTTAAAGCAGCATATTGCTTCGGTTCGAGGGCATGTTAATGGTTTGAGTTTTAAAGATTACGAAAACCTGGATGGAATTAATTCCCTCGATTTCGTCTTTGTGTTTATTCCAATCGAATCAGCCTTTATGGCCGCCTTTGAGAATGACCAAAACATTTTTAGAGAGGCTTACGAAAAAAATATAATTGTTGTCGGTCCAACAACGCTTCTCGCAACTTTGCGAACTGTGCAAAGTATTTGGCGATATGAGAGACAAAATAAAAATGCAGAAGAAATCGCTCGGCAGGCTGGTGCAATGCACGACAAGTTTGTTAGCTTTGTAGGTGATCTCGATAAAATTTCCGAACACCTATCTAGGGCTAATCTGGCTCATGAGCAAGCAATGAATAAATTGACAACAGGAAAAGGAAATTTGGTGAGTAGCACCCAGCGATTAGAAAAACTCGGTGCCAAAGTTAAAAAAACCGTACCAGATCATCTATTGGCTGAAAATGAAAGTCCCGATTCTAATAGTGGTTTGGTCAGTGACAGAAAACACAATACCGTGGCTGAAGTGGAGAAGGAATGATCGGGCCAACCGCGTATTGAAACGCCGAAAATTTGCAATATGTCGATCTTCAAATCGGGTCAGTTATCAGATCTGTTTTTTGCGCGGATCTATAGTTGAAAAAAATCTGACCTGATAACATTTAATTAGAGGAGGTAGAGCAATGGCTCGTCCGAAAATAGGAAACTTAGCCCCCGTATTTTCACTGAAAGACCAAGATGGTAATCTCGTAAACCTAAAAGATTTTCGGGGAGAAAAAAATGTTGTTTTGTACTTTTACCCGAAGGCTATGACTCCTGGCTGTACTGTTCAGGCCTGCGGTATACGTGATAATAGAGACGCTTTCGAAGCGCTTAATACCATTGTATTGGGAGTTAGTCCCGATGCCGTAGAGCGTTTGCCGAAATTTATTCAGAAACAGAGGCTGAATTTTACGCTTCTGTCAGATGAAGATCATTCTGTCGCGGATAAATACGGTTGCTGGGACATGAAGAAGTTTATGGGCAGGGAGTTTATGGGCCTCATCCGCACGACATTTGTCATTGACGTAAACGGACGCTTGATGACTGTGTTGGACAAATTCAAAACCAAAACTCATCACGAAGATGTTTTGGCCTATTTGGAAGAACATCTTCCCGGGCGAGGTTAATAGAATTTGCAGTGACCATAGTGGGTAATCCCTTCTGGTTTACAAATTCGATTAGCTAATTTTTTCTTTCGCTGAGCGTTCCAATTAATAGTCAGGAGAAATTATGAGCAGCAATAACTCGAATGTTGATCAAATCAAGTACTGGAATTCTCAGGCGGGCGAACAATGGGTGAAAGGCCGCGAAAGTATGGACAAAACGCTTTTTGAGTTTGGGCAACTTGCTATAGATGCACTGAATTTATCGTCGGGAAACAAGGTTCTTGATATTGGCTGCGGGTGCGGCGGTACAAGCTTTAGCTTGGCAACGAAAGTTGCCGATGGGCGGGTGGAGGGCGTCGACATTTCGGAGCCTATGCTCGCTCATGCTAAAGAGAGGAGGGTTGCCTTAGATATCGGAAACGTAGATTTTATTAAAGGTGATGCTGCTGTAAAACTGTTTAGTCCCCAATCGTTTGATCGGGTTTTTTCGCGCTTCGGTGTGATGTTTTTTGATGACCCGGTTTCAGCGTTTAAGAATATTCGAAGCAGCTTAAAGTCTGCGGGTAAGTTGAGCTTTGTGTGTTGGCGACAAGCTTCTGAAAATCAGTGGACTATGGTGCCGACAAAAGCCGCCCTAAAATATGTAACTATTCCAAACGCGGCCGACAAGAATGCGCCGGGGCCGTTTGCGTTTGCAGACAAGGTTCGCACAGCGTCGATCCTGGAGCAGGCCGGTTTTAAGAATGTGGTGGTGGAGGCAAAGAATTTACCAATGCGATTCCCCATAGTTGAAGGTAAATCGTTAGGACAGCAATTTGCCGAGATAGGACCTGTCGGTCGAATCGTGGCGACGGCTGATGATGATGTCAAACAGCAAGTAATGGAAAGTATGACAGCTGCTCTGCAAGAGTTTGTAAACGGTAGTCAGGTGGAAATGGATGGCGCTGTTTGGTTGGTAACCGCAGACAATGAATAAAATTTTGCATTGTCAGTGTGGCAAAAAATTCGCAGTTTGATTACCTGTCAGAACCACACACTTCCGGTTTTTACCCGTGTGTTAATCTGTCTGTTCTAATATTTAGTTTGGAGCTTTTATTGGAAACGCGTGTGTAGATGATTTTTTTATATGCAGTTTAATATCCTCGGGCCACAAGTCGATTTCAAACTCGAAACGTCGTTTGTCGTTGGCGAAAAGTGCCCGGTTTGCCTCTTCAAACCCGGGTAAGTTACCAGCGATAGTACTCATAAATCGACTGATTGTGTTTTGCGCGAAGCGCAGTTGGTCGACATCTTTATTGTCATGGCGAGCCTGCTCAACGAGTTTCCTCAAGGCGACCGATGGCCCACCTGGCTGGCTTTTTAACCATTCCCAGTGCCTCGGAAGCAGTGTCACTTCATGGCCGACAACACCAAGCTTTGGGCGCCCGCGTCCTTTGGGCTTACTAGTTTGATCGTTGGCAGTGTTATCTTCCTTATAATATCGATTTTTTACATCGTCGAGAGACCCACTTAGATCGAGATCATAGACGAGGCTACTAGTATCGTCGAACACAATAGTGGTTAAAAGGCCCCCTGTTTCTAGACGTTTTTTCAGATCGACGGCCACGTGTTGCAAGCGGCCCGATGAAACGAGCGTATACTCTTCATAGGCAGAATAAAGTGTTTCTATAGGTGTGATCATACGGGCAGGTTCTTTTCCAAAATGCGAGGCTAATAATACCATGATTTTATTCTATTTTAAATATTACCGTGGTTTAAATATGGCGGTGGCCTAAATGTAAGTGAAGGATAGCCGGACTGATAACCGGTCAGGATAAGCCAAACCCAATGAGTAGGCTTTCTAGTCACTACCGATAAATAGGCTTTCAATTAGCGC
>JBLHNZ010000125.1:0-9633 GCA_047623245.1 Oceanicoccus sp.
AGTCGTT
Organism: Oceanicoccus sp.; assembly: GCA_047623245.1. Classification (GTDB taxonomy): domain Bacteria; phylum Pseudomonadota; class Gammaproteobacteria; order Pseudomonadales; family Dasaniaceae; genus Oceanicoccus. The sequence goes on from JBLHNZ010000125.1 coordinate 8, forward strand.
CGAAATTGGAGCTTTTTAGGTACGGCTGCCAACACGAATCGAGGAGCACTAAGAGAGGACATGTCATTTTGCTTAAATGACATGTCTGTAACTGGAACTCGTGTTGTGATTTCTTTATTATGAAGAAAACGATGATTAATAATAATGTCTCAGTGAGAGCATGCACAAATCTTAGGGTGGAAAATATGGGTTATAGTTTAGGCGATTTATTGGATGGTGTAGCGACGGTAGTCGATCCTGCAGCGCCAGCGTTAATACACGGTGATAGAGTGATTAGCTGGGGTGAGTTTGACAAACGCAGCAATAACTTGGCAAAGGCTATGCTAGACCGAGGTATAAAGGCAGGCGATAAAGCGGCTGTTTACATGCGGAACTGCCCAGAATATTGCGAAGCAATGGCAGCGGCTTTTAAGAGTCGTACAGTCCATCACAATGTAAACTTTCGTTATGTTGAAGAAGAACTCGTCTATATTCTGGATAATTCCGATGCGGCGGTTGTCTTTTTTGCGTCAGAATTCTCTCCGCAAATGGAGGCAATTCGACCTCAGCTCAGTAAAATGAAGCTTTTCATCGAGGTGACTCCAGAAGGGCAAGATCCGACTTTATCTGGAGCCCTATCTCACGAATCTCTTGCTGAAAGTGGTGACGGTGCGCCTCTTGCTATCGAGCGTTCTGGTGACGATCAGTTCTTTCTTTATACCGGTGGGACAACCGGAATGCCCAAGGCGGTAATGTGGCCCCATGAAACGTTTCGTCAACTAGGTGTCGAAGGCGCACGGCTTCTGGGTAAGGATTATTCGACTCTAGAAAGCACTTTGGCAGCGCTAAAGGCAGAGCCTTCGACTGCGCGTCATCTACCTGCATGTCCCTTAATGCATGCAACGGGCTTGTTTACATCGATGTCAACATTATTTGCGGGTGGCGCAGTTGTAACAATGGATGCGAACGGAGGGTTTGATCCCGAAGCAATATGGGAAACCGTTGTTAAAAATGATGTTTCAGCCATGGCTATTGTCGGTGATGCTTTTGCAAAACCGATGCTCAGAGCACTGCAGGAAAATCCCGGGCGGTTTAATCTCGACCATGTCGCTGCTATTACTTCATCGGGTGTCATGTGGAGTAGAGAAGTTAAGTTGGGTCTGCTGGAACACATGCCTAATGTGATACTGCAGGATTCATTTGGTGCTTCCGAGGCCGTCGGTTTTGGTACTTCCATTATGGCTAATGGACTCGAGACCACAACAGCCAAATTCGAGATCGGTGCACATTGTAAAGTGTTTGCCGAAGATGGACGCGAAGTGGTTCCGGGTTCTGGTGAACCTGGTTTCATTGCTCGGAGTGGAAATATTCCGCTTGGGTATTATAAAGACAAAGAAAAATCTGATAAAACTTTTAAAGTCATCAATGGCGAGCGTTATTCCGTGCCTGGCGATTGGTGCACGGTAGAGGTCGACGGAACGATTACTCTGTTAGGTCGTGGGTCTGTTTGCATTAATTCAGCCGGTGAAAAAATCTATCCAGAAGAAGTCGAAGAAGTTATCAAGGCTATAGACGGAATTCGCGATGCCTTAGTGGTCGGTGTGCCAGATGAAAAGTGGGGTAACGCGGTTATCGCTGTCGTAGAAGGTATCGAATTACCGGCAGAGGAAATGAAAGGTATCATCAAGAAACATCTGGCCAGCTACAAAGTACCAAAACGCTTTTTGTTCAAAGAATCTTTAGGGCGAGCGCCAAATGGAAAGGCAGATTACAAGACGATAACTCAATATGCTAAAGATACTTTGGGAATCAGCGGATAACGTGTGCGAAAGTGGAAATACGGTGTCTGAGTTTTGGGTATCGTATTTAGCACTTAGTTAGTGCCCATCCAGAAATAGACGTTTTTTAACGATGTCGTTGCGAGCGGGAGCGCGGCAATCTCCTGCAGGCCGCTCCAATGCAGGTAATGATGGTCACTCTGCGCCATGAGATTGCCGCGCTTCGCTCGCAAAGACGAGTTTCTGTAGGATTACAGATGTTTGCGCGTTATCGGCGGGACGCAAAATTAAAAGCTCGATCAATACCTTCTACTGTCGTTGTAGATAAATCGGGTCAGCTTCCTGATAATTGAATTTAAAAACAAAATCGCCGCGCTCTCCAAGATAAAAAACAATGCCGTTGCGGCCGCTGTCGAGATCATTAATAACTTCGATGTTGTGGATTTTTATTAGAGGCATAGATGAGACAGATTTTTTTTCTTTCTTTCCGATGACAAAGACCTCTTCCATCGGCTTCTTGCGTTTTGGCAATGACACCTGAATTCGTTGCCCGTCGCCGGTGACTTGTACTGAATCAACTCTAGCGCCTAGTTTTTTTTCGGTCGATCCGGTCTCGTTTTTTAGCCATCCACTTTCTTGTTCGTTTGCAAAGTTTTGCGTGCAAAAGGAAAGTGTTATAAGTATAAAAAAATATAGTTTATTCACAAGGTTCCCCTATTAGTCAATATTATAATATACGCATATCGTAAACTATAATCTTTCGGAATATTACACCGTGCCCACATGCATTTTAAACTACTGTGCGATGATTCGGACGTACGTAATGTTATGTCTTAATAGATTCTTTTAGAAAAAATCCTCTATTTGAGAATGGGCCTAATTAGAGCAAGACTGGACCTGTGTCGAAAAAATATCAATCAATAATTATAATCGTAGCTTCAAATCGTCGAGAGAGCCAAGAAACTGTATCAAATATTAGCATGAGCCAGGTAATAATGAAAAACGGTTAGGCTTCAATAAATTTTGTCGTTTCATTCACCGATGTTGCCGATATTATTACGCTGCAGGGAATGACGTCACAAGTGACTAGTAAAGCAAGCGCGTTTAAGGGTGTAATCGATGCAAAACGCCGGCTTTAAAATCGACTCTCAGCGTATTTCGGTATGGTTTGTTACTTTGTATAAGCAGGCTTAGATCATGATGATGGCACAAACCAAGAGTGACGCTTATCTATACCATTTACGTTTCAATATTATGGAGAAAGGTTGGTAGCTTACCACGGAGGCTAATTTTTTTATGCTTTCGATAACGCGGAATTTGGTAAGAGCCAATGAAAAATTCATTTTTGTATTGCGATAGCTTACTATAATACCTTAAGTAGAAGGCAGCAGACGACTCCCCACAGCATGTCTTTTTGTTAATTGAATTGAATAATAAGAATTGAAAAGCCTTTTCTTTAGAGTCCAAATAGAGACCGTCGTGCTCGACATTTGTCGTCGTAAGAGTTCGTTTCGAAGCACATGCTATGCAAGCAGTCTTTTATATTTTCATTGGGGCTCACTTTTACAGTAGATTTAACTCTCGGAGCCCTGCATGTCGAAAAATATTACGTCTTATCGGAAGCCTAAGTTCTTAGCGACAGTAATTGCTTTGCTTGGCTTAGCGTTCTTCTACATGGGGGTGTTGCTAATCGGAGAGGGCGGGACCCTGTACTATGCCCTGTCGGGATTAACTCTATTGGTTAACGCCTTACTGTTGTTTAGGGGTGATCGGCGCGGCGCAACACTGTATGGTCTTTTTTTGTTAGCGACCTATGGTTGGTCGGTTTATGAAGTACGCTTTGATGCTTGGGCGCTAATGCCCAGGGTCGGCATGTTCTCTGTGTTGGGGTTGTGGTTTCTGCTACCCGGAGTGCGCCGAGGGTTGTTACAGGCACAGCCACCGATTCTATTCCGTCAGCGTGTAACTCAGGCCAGCATGGCATTTATCGCACTATTTGTTGTTGTTTTAATTGTTGCCAATTCTGGATATGAAGTAAAAACTGCCAGTGCCATGAATACAGGTCAAGTTACAAATGAAAGTGGTGATTGGTCTGACTATGGCGCGACAAAATCTGGAACGCGTTACGCCGGGCATACACAAATTAATCGGGAAAATGTTAGCGAGCTTGAACGGGGGTGGGAGTTTCGCACAAAAGTATCCGGTACCTTTAAAGGTACGCCCATACAAATTGGCGATAGCTTATTTTTGTGTACTGGAAAAAATATCATGATTTCCCTAGATCCAGACAGCGGTGCCGAGCGTTGGCGGTTCGATCCAAAAATAAATACTCCTCCTTTCGGGTTTTGGGATACTTGTCGAGGTGTTACCTATTATCAGGTACCCATTGAAACTCCAGTCTCTTCATGTCCCGAGCGTATTTTTACCGCGACGACAGACGCGCGTCTAATTGCAGTTGACAAGCTAACGGGGCAGCTTTGTGGCGATTTTGGAAATAATGGTGAAATTAGCTTGCTGCCTGGAATGGGAACCGTGAAGCCTGGATTCTACTTTGTTACATCGCCTCCCACTATTGTGAATGGCGTATTGGTACTTGGCGGATGGGTTGCAGATAACCAGGAGATCGAAGAACCCTCTGGTGTGGTGCGAGGTTTTGATCCTTTGAATGGTGAATTACTTTGGGCCTGGGATATGGGCCGCGAGGACCGTACGGGATTACCCGCCGCCAACGAGACCTATACTCGGGGTACGCCAAACGTATGGAGCTTAACCAGTGCCGATGAAGAGCTTGGACTTATCTATGTGCCAACGGGAAACGCGACGCCGGATTATTACGGCGGTCACCGCAGTGAGGCAATGGAAAAATACGCGAGTTCGGTCGTGGCGATCGATGCGTTAACAGGGCATGTACGATGGCACTTCCAAACCACCCATCACGATATTTGGGACTACGATGTACCATCACAACCGAGCTTGGTAGATGTTCCGATTAACGGTGTTACGCGCAAAGCGCTGGTAATTGCCACCAAGCGGGCCGAAGTTTTCATGTTAGATCGTGCGACGGGAGAGCCACTCACAGAGGTAGAAGAAATACTTACACCGCAAACCGACGTCGATCAAGAGTGGACATCGGCCACGCAACCTTTCTCGACAGGCATGCCATCTTTTTCTAGAGAGCCGCTCTCGGGTGCAGATATGTGGGGCATCACGCCCTTCGATCAATTGGCCTGCCGTCTGCAATTCAACCGCTTGCGTTATGAGGGTCCATTGACGCCGCCGTCCACCGGCGGTTCTCTCTATTATCCCGGTATTGCAGGCGGTATGAATTGGGGTAGTGTGGCGATAGATGAAGTTAATCAGTTAATGGTTGTCAATGTTCTGCACATGCCTTTTGTCGTACGTTTGATTCCGAGAAAAGACGTCACAGAAAATATGGTGTTAGGTCTGGGAGGACAACAGGCCGGCACTCCCTATGCGGTCTACTCAATGCCTTTCCTGTCGCCTATTTTTTCGCCTTGTTTACGACCACCATTTGGTGAAATGGCCGTTGTCGATTTGGCCTCCCAGCAAGTTCTTTGGCGACGCGCGCTGGGTACCGCGAAGGAGCAGGGACCACTCGGTATAAAGAGTTACATGCCTTTGCCTATGGGGATGTTCTATCAGGCAGGTTCGATTGTTACGGGGGGAGGTTTGATTTTCAATGGAGGGGTTATGGACAGTACGATGCGAGCCATTGATCTTTTTACAGGAGAAGAGGTGTGGAGTGATTCACTTCCGGCATCTTCGCAGGCGACTCCAATGACGTACGTGAGCAGTCAATCTGGCCGGCAATATGTTCTTGTAACCGTCCCCTTTGGTTTCGGAGGTCCTTTGAATGGGGAAAACGCAGCTAAAGAAGAGACCGACGATACGAATAGCGAAGGAGGGTATGTGATTGCCTATCGATTGCCTGAATGAGAGCGAGAAAGCATGTGCGCTCGCGTTATTAGCTGTTTGCCTCGATAATTTGACTAAGGAATTGACCCTTCATTGAATTATTGCACTTATGGACTTTGTCGATGTGAATAAGCAGATATCAGTCTTATAATATTATCTTGTGACGTGCGACTGCCAGCTCCAATTGCACACGATGAAGTGAGTTAACCGGTTCGGTTTTTCCAAAAATTATTGATCGGTGCGGGGAGTCCCGCACCTTGATTAGACTCTGCTAAGCGATCAATCCTTGAACTCTGGCAGCGTCCTCTCTGACTAATTCTGGCGATCCCAGCAGTTGTCTATTGGCTCCAATCCGTTTAAACCAATAATGCAATCCCACTAAATCGGTAAACCCCATTCCGCCGTGGACTTCGGTTGAAGTCTTAGCGACGAATTGTCCGACTTCGGATAAATGTGATTTTGACTGACAGGCCATTAGTCGCGCTTCGTCCGGCACTTCATCCAGGGAGTGGCCAGCGTACCAAACCATCGCTCGACAGGGCTCAAGGTTCGCTACCATTTCCGCACACATATGCTTAACCGCCTGAAACGAGGCAATGACGCGATTAAATTGTTCTCGTTGTTTAGCATAGGCAACGGCTTGGTCAAGCATGCTTTGTGCTGCTCCGAGCGTATCGGCTGCTTGTACGACGCGACCCAGATCTAAGCACCGCGTGTAAACAGCAGGATCTTGTGAAATCAATTCCGCAGCCACTTCTTTTAGTATGAGCTCGCAGGTCGAGCGAGTTTTATCAATCGTAGTGAGACTATTTCTTTCGACGCCCTCTGCGTCAGCAGCAATAAGGTACAAATTCTTATCTGCATCGGCGATCAGGTATTCGTCGGCATCAGAATCGAGCACAAATAGGCATTTCCCGGTTAACGTCGAGCCATTGACGACAACACCTGCGCCGGCTCTAGCACCTATAGCTTCGCCAAATGCGATTCCGACACGATGCTGCCCCGAGGCTATAGCTGCTAACGTGTCCTCTTTCTTTGCTGCTATTAGCGCATACGGAGCCATTACCGCACTGGAAATAAAAGGGGTTGGGGTTACGTGATAGCCAAGGCATTCGGATATGACCACTGCGTCTAAGGCATTGAGGCCAACTCCACCAAAGTCTTCGGGTATCATCAAACCTGCGATGCCTAATTCAGCAAGACCTTGCCAAATTGACGCGTCACAGTGGTTGCCATTGGCTACGTTGCGAACACTATCGAGTGTTACCTGTTCATTTAGAAACTTGTTTACCATGTCCTGTAAGAGGCGCTGTTCTTGTGATAATCCGAATTCCATCTGTAATCCTCCTACTTCGCTGCGACTTTGGGTTCTTTCGGCATATCAAGGCCGCGTTCACTGATAATGTTTTTTTGAATCTGCGATGTTCCGCCGCCAATAATTAGGCCGAGGTAAAACATATAGGAATATTGCCATGAGCCATTGCCGCGCACATAGGGATTGTCACCATAGGAGATTCCAATTTCCCCCATGACATCAATGGCCAATGCTTCGAGATCGTGACGAAGTTCAGTGCCCGTTAATTTTACGATTAGGCCCGCGAGTTTGGCATCCTGGACTTTATTAAGACGCGCGGACAGCAATCTCATATCGTTGAAGCTCAGTGCCAGTACTCGGCCCTGAATTTTCATTAATCGATCGCGAAAGATGGCGTTGTCGATTAATTTCTCACCAAATATAGTTTCCGTTTGCATAAGCTTGATAATGCCATTTAACCTCGCTTGGGCTGCATCAGGGGGCGCAAGAGAGCCTCTTTCGTGTCCCAGAATGGCATTAGCCACCGACCAGCCCTGGCCTCGCTTTCCGACTATTTGATCTTTAGGGACGCGGACATCTGTAAAAAAAACTTCATTGAAATTGGCTGCACCGGTCATGTCGACTAAGGGACGAATTTCAATTCCCGGCGTATCCATTTTAAACAGCAGGAAGGATATGCCCTGATGTTTCGGTGCATCGGGTTCTGTTCGAACCAAGCAAAAAATCCAATCGGCAAGATGAGCTGTGCTTGTCCATATTTTTTGGCCATTGATCACCCAGTCATCGCCGTCTAACACCGCTTTGGTTGATAAACTGGCAAGATCACTACCGGCGCCCGGTTCTGAATAGCCCTGACACCAAACCAGTTCTCCGTGAATGGTCGCTTTCACAAATTGCTGTTTTTGTTCTTCAGTGCCCATTTCCAATAATACTGGCGTCAGCATTGAAATACCCTGTCCGCCCATGCCCGTGTTGATTTGCTCCTTGCCAAATTCTTCACTGATGATTCGAGATTTTATGATGTCGGGTTCGGCGCCGTAACCGCCATACTCTTTGGGGATCGTTCGGGAATGGAGGCCGTTTTCGATAAGAATTTTTTGCCACGCCAGGGCTTCTGTTGTGTCAGTGGCACCGCGAGTCGGTTGTTTGTTTTTGTTTTTCTCTATGAAATGCTGAACTTCTTCGCGAAATGTTGTGTATTCGCTGCCAAATGAAAGATCCATGTGTGTTCCCTATCTAACGGTTTATACTTGTTGATGTGAAGCTTTTTTTCGATGCAGTGTGTCTATTCGGGGCTAAGGCTACCAAGGCGAGTTGAAAAAAAACATCACTATTTGATTAAACTATATCCATATTTCGCACCACATTGATGTTTAACGTAATGAACGAAGTAGAAACGAACAAGTCGCGTCTGTGAATTTTGTTCTGATATCGATGACGCGTTACAAAAAGCCTGCGTTACGATCGGGAAAGGCGTTGCGAAGACGAACTTTTTCAACATCCCTACTGTAGAAACACACGATAAGACCGTATTGCTGTCAAAAACCCTATGGCGTTTTTGCCAAGGGCTTTCAGCTGTTTTATGTGTGCCTCGTCTTATTTTGGCTAGCTCTTGTTTTTTATAGTCCCAGCGTTGGCGAACAGTTCGGCAAAAGTACCTTTTTGGTCAGTCTTCTGAGCTTTAGGTGCAGTGCTGGTTGTGCGTTTGTTGTTGGGCTTTGCCGTTTCTGAAAATTTCTTCGGTCCAGAATAGGCGTTACCTTGTTTGTTTTCTTCCGCTTTGTCATTTAGGCGCATGCTCATACCAATGCGTTTTCGCTGTGGGTCTACTTCCATGATTTTAACTTTGACAATGTCACCCGCTTTAACAACGGTACGGGGATCTTTCACAAAGGTCTCCGATAATGCGGAAATGTGGACTAGGCCATCTTGATGAACACCGATATCAACAAATGCGCCGAAGTTAGTGACATTGGTTACAGTGCCTTCCAGGATCATATCGGGGACTAGATCGGATATTTTCTCGACGCCGTCCTTAAATTCTGCCGTCTTAAATTCGGGCCGCGGGTCCCTGCCTGGTTTATCGAGCTCTTTAATGATATCAGTGATGGTCGGTACGCCAAATTGCTCATTAGTGAAGGCCTTGGCATCGAGGTTTTTCAGGAACAGGCTATCGCCAATAATGTTGCGAACCTCACGGCTGTGCTGGCGACCAATGTTTTCTACTACAGAGTAGGATTCCGGGTGCACTGCCGATGCGTCGAGTGGGTTGTCGCCATTCATGATACGTAAAAATCCGGCAGCCTGTTCAAATGTTTTTTCGCCAAAGCGTTTTACTTTCTTTAGGTCTGCGCGATTCTTGAAAAGGCCATTGTCGTCGCGATAGTCAACGATATTGCTCGCGATAGTTTGATTGAGCCCCGATACCTTTGTTAACAATGCACTGGAGGCCGTATTGACGTCGACCCCGACACCGTTAACACAGTCTTCGACCACCGCGTCGAGTGAGCGGGCTAGTTGCGTTTGCGACACGTCGTGTTGATACTGGCCTACACCAATAGATTTCGGGTCGATTTTTACCAGTTCGGCTAAAGGATCTTGTAAGCGGTGTGCTATCG
>JBLHNZ010000126.1:0-9588 GCA_047623245.1 Oceanicoccus sp.
ATATTCTTTCATCGATGGAGGTGACTTCGAGCAGTTACTAAAAAAATCCGATATTGCAATGTATCACGCGAAATCGTCGGGAAAAACGCATTCAGTTTTTACGATGAAAAAATGAATATACAATCGCATGAAAGTGCAAAACTTTTATCGGACAAGCACTCTGCAATTGAAAAAAACTTTGTCCTTCACTCCCAACCAAAGTATGAAATGTCCACGGGGAAAATAATTGGAGCAGAAGCACTGATTCGATGGTACCACCCAACAAGGGTTATTATTGCGCCGAATCTGTTTATTCCGTTGGCTGAAAAATCGGGACTTATCTCGGAGATTGGGTAATGGGCATTGTTCGAAGCGTGCAGAGCTTGCCAACGATGGAAATTATTGGGAAAAGATAATTTGCATGTTGCTGTCAATGTATCCCCTATTCAATTTAAGCGCGACGATTTAGATATGTTAGTCCACGAAGCGCTAACTAGTAGGAATTTATCAGCAGATAATCTGGAGATCGAAATTACCGAAGGCACCTTAATGGATAATGATACAGTGTTAGAGCAGACACTATCTAATCATAATAAACTTGGTGTACGGTTTTCGATTGACGATTTTGGAACGGGTTATTCAAATTTGAGATATTTGAAAAAGTACCCGATAGGAACGCTTAAAATTGATCAGTGATTTGTATCGAATATAACTACGAATGAAAACGATCGAACAATCGTCGAAGCCGTTATTCAAATGGCCATAAAGCTTGAATTGGATACGGTTGTTGAAGGAATAGAAACACAAGAACAAGCAAATCTAATCAAATAGGCAAGGTGCGAATTTGGCCAAGGTTACCTCTGGTCGAAACACGTGACGGAACAGGAGTTTCTTACACTTCTGGACGCTTAGTATATTTGGGGTAAGTGTACAATGCCTATTCGATCGTATTGGATTGCGGTCGACATAGCCATACAGCTCCCTAGATTTTCTTCTGTCAATAGTGCTTGAGCGATGCGTACAATCGCCCCATTGAGCACATTTTATAAATCAACCTTAATTCTCCAGTCGCAAGCGATAGGTGGCGACGAAGTTATTAACAACACACTGCTCGGCTCGAACGAGAACAGCAGTATTGGGCAGGCATGAACGAAGCTTTGTGCAGGCATTGCTAAGAAGGATTATTTATTTGACTCGAATTCAATGCAACCGAACTCCTAACGTGTCATTCGTCGGGAAGCATTTTCCCTGGGTTCATAATGCCTTGCGGATCGAACGCAGCTTTTATCTGGCGCATAAGTCGTAATTCAACTTCAGACTTATAACGGGTCAGTTCGTTCTTCTTCATGCGACCAATACCGTGTTCAGCACTAATGCTGCCCCGTAAATCATTGGCAATATCGTGAACGACTCGGCTGACATCTTGCCATTTATCTAAAAATTCCTGCGGATCAGCTCCTTCAGCTTGCAGTGGGTTATAGTGCAAATTCCCATCCCCAATATGTCCAAACGTTACCGGGCGAAATCCTGGAATTATTTTTTGAAGAGCGCTATCTGCGGTTTTGATAAATTCCGGGATTTTTCCTATGGGGACGGAGATATCATGTTTTATACTTCCGCCCTCTGGTTTTTGTGCGCCTGAAATTTCTTCCCTCAACGCCCAGAGTTTATTTTGCTGTGCTTCGCTTCCTGGAATAATCGCGTCTAGAACAATACCTTGATCAAATCCCTCTTCCAAAATATCTTCCATCAGACCTTTTAGATTTTCAGTCGCGCTGGATGACAATTCAACCAGAATTTGCCAGTCGTACTTCTCCGGCATCGGATCGGAGAAGTTGGGGACATTTTTCACCACTAAATCGATGGCAATACGAGGAATAAGCTCAATGGCTGTCACTTGGTCGCCACTCAATGCCCGGGCTAAACCGAGAAAAACAATAGCGGCTTCCACGGATGGAAGAGCGATCATCGCAATTTGTTGGTATTTTGGCTTGGGATACATTTTGACAACTGCTGCGGTAATGATGCCGAGTGTCCCTTCGCCGCCAATGAACAGCTGCTTTAAATCATAGCCAGTATTGTCTTTTCTGAGGCTGGTAAGTCCGTCCCAAACATCACCATTGGGCAAAACAACTTCAAGTCCCAATACTTGTTCGCGAGTATTTCCATAGTGGAGGACCTGAACGCCCCCGGCATTGGTGGATATGTTTCCGCCAATCTGGCAACTCCCTTCCGATCCAATACGAAGGGGAAACATAAATCCGTTGTCAATTGCTGTTTGCTGCAGATTTGCAAGAATGCAACCCGCCTCAACGGTCAGGGTGCCTCCCTGCTTGTCTATATGCCGCACGGTATTCATTCTGCTCAGCGAAATGACAATTTCCTCCCCTGAATCAAACGGAATAGATCCGCCCACTAGGCTAGTATTACCGCCCTGAGGGACGATCGGAGCTTGAGCTTCGGCGCACAGTTTTACAACTTGGGATACTTCTTCTGTGGTTTTCGGGAGCACCACACACAGCGCTTTACCTATATATTTATCGCGCCATTCACAAAGGTATACAGCCATATCGGGCTCCGACGTAAGCAGGCCTTTGGGACCGACAACACCTAGTATTTTTTGTGTTAGGGACATAAAATCGTTCCGTTACTTTCGTGGAGCCGCCGAGCGGCGGAGGCGGTCATTAATGATAACACCAAGTCCAATACTGGAGGTTGGGCGACGGTAATTGAACCGTAATTTTTCTCATCAAGCAAGTGAAAAACTGAGAATAGATTAGCCCGCGGTACCGCGCTTTCTAAAGTGCCTTTGCTGTTGGTAGATTAGACGCAAAAAGGGCATTTAATATTATATAATACTTGGCTTGAAGTTTGAGGCTAATGACCTCTAACCGCAAAGCTGTCTCGGCTTGCAGCATGAGACAATATTTATTTGAGAAAGCCCCCCTTTAGTCCAAGGGGGTTACGCTAAAGGCGTTAGGCTACGGAATTTAAACAACATAATTCAAATTATAAAAGAGATCAATAATGATTAAATTACTAAAACCACTCGCTATTCTAGCTGTTCTGGGTTTTCCAATTGCAGTAATCGGCTTTCGGCTGAACCTGTGGCCATTCCCAACGAGTTTTCAGATTTTAACTTACACAGTCTATCTTTCGGTGGCGGTATTTTTCCTTAGTGTGGTGATGAGTTTTGTTAAGCGAAATGATAGTGCCCTAGGAAAGTCAGCGAGAACCGCTACGATTATAGTGCTATTGCCGTTAGTCGGCTTAGGTTCGCAACTGTTTACTGCCAGATCAGTCCCCGGAATCCATAACATCTCGACGGATATCGTCAACCCACCAAAGTTCGATAAGGTGGTGGCTCTGCGTAATGATTACACTAACCCACTCGAATACAATATTGAAGAACTTGCCGAGATTCAATCTAAAGCCTATCCAAACGTAATCACATTAATGACAGACCTGAGCATTGGCGAAGCACACGTGCAAGCCAAGGCAGTTGTGGAATCAATGGGTTTAGAACTGGTTAACTCGGATGCTGAAACGGGGATTATTGAAGCGACAGAAACTAGCGCCATTTGGGGTTTCAAGGACGATATAGTGGTACGAATTTCTGAAAAAGAGGGGAAGACTGCGGTCGATCTTCGCTCAGTATCACGTATCGGTAGAAGCGATTTAGGTGCCAACGCAAATCGAATCGAGAAGTTTTTAGCTAAGTTTTAAGATTTTCGACGCTCTTTTCTACGGAGTTTATTTATGCCGGTGATTTTTTAGCAGGACAATCCTAAAAAAGGGTTGCCGGCAATGCTGTAACCCTGCATGGGATATTCCGTATCTATAGGAACTGAATTGTATTGGTGTGTTGAATCCGAACCCCTATTAGTTAACCTCTAAATCGTTTTGCAAAATCAACTAAATCATCAGCATTAGTATTTGGATAGAAAAAAGTTAATCAAGCACATGATCTTATTGACGCGCAGGCCCCTATACTCGATGGTTATTCTGAAGCCTAGCCCCACATTTGGTTAATGTATTTTCTGACGGGCATGGCACCATGATTTTTCATAATCTGGGCTTGATCTCTGACAACCTGTAGGTACTTGGCAATAGTTGCCTCATCGGCTTTAGCTTTGTCAAAACAATACAATTCGTACTTAACCCCCAATGCACGGCTTTTACTATCTATATCTGGGCTTGTTGAAGTCCGGTAACCAAATCGGGCAAGACCAATGAGTTCCCTTGCGGTAATACGCATCATGTGATTTTCGTTTGATTGTCCATCGACATAATTCGGGTCCTTAATAGTTTCCCTGGCTGGATGAGACACAAGCTGAAAAGGCATATGAGCGTGGATACCACCTAAAATCCAACAGTCATTGGCCAGAGTGGACCAGTATCTACCGGGGTTTGCTACGCTTTTTACGATATTGAGAACACTACCAGTGTGCAGGTCGTTGGTTCCCTTAAATTCGCGTCTGGCATTGGATAAGTCCGTTAACAATCCGCACACTAATTTTCCGAGATCATTGTTCCGGGAATTTTGATAAAGCGACCAGCACATTTCAATGTGAGCTTCGGTGACAAACGAGTTCAGAGTGCCTGCGCTACTACTAACGTCTTTTAACTGTAACGCTCTTCTCAGCTTTGCTTTGAATTGAGTTTCGTCGTTATACCTATCGCTTTGCATAGTCCTCTCTCAAAATCGAATCTGTTGCAGGTATTTTAAGGCAATTGTTAAGTGCAGGTCCCATGGCAATGACTTCTAATAGTTACATCGCGTGTTAAATTTGAGTCATATGCACAGCTTAGCGATTGCCATTAGCGTGCTTTCTATTGTAGATTGAGTGACATGAGGTATCAATGCTTACTATACGCGAGTTTCTTCTACCTGGAGCGGTCATTATAATAATTACAAATAATTTCATTATATTCGTTACTGTTATATTCCTAGCCTTTTCTTCCATTGCGAGTGCGGAAGGCATAGCAAAATTCTATTTGGCTGGAAAGAAAGACGGTAAATTATATTCTGCGATTCATGACGTTTACAGGGAAGCTTTCGCTCAAATAGGTTTTGATTTTCAAGCCAGTCCGTGCGTTCCTAAAACCTGTAGTCAGATGAAAATGGATGAGGCTATTGTTGGTGAAGGGGCTAGGCAACGAGGATACGATCAATTGCAAAATAGGCTGGATCGGATTGATATTGACATATTCACTATTAAAACTATTGCGTTTACACGAAAATCCGATCAACCAAATCTATTATTAAAAGACCTGGCAAACGACACTCGCAAAGTAGCCTATCAACAAGGATTTGATGGGTATAGGAAAATGCTAGTTTCGTTGCGAGGAGATAATAGTGTGATTGAATCGGTCCATTGGGAGTATGGTCTTAAGAAATTACTAAATGGCGATATAGATATGTATGTCGGGTCAGAGCAAATTATTATTCCCGAATTAAGCGCTAAGGATCTAAAAAACTACTCTATAGAGCACATTGAGGACGCAGATTTTAAGGAATACCCATATATTGGCAAGGATTTTTCTGAATATTCAGAAATAATAAAAAAAGCGTTGGTTGAAATGAAGGCAAAAGGTCGGATTAATTCGATTTTCGAACACTATGGTGTATCTACCGGTCAATAGAATGAATAATTTGTTCGTCGTTCACATCTATTTGGAAAGCGGCTACAAATAATTGGATATATATGGCAAATATTTAGGGTCGGGAATTTGAATGTGGCTGTCTTCTGTTAATGGTCCTCTGCTAATGATGTAAATGAACTGTCACCCCAAAAAGCACGGCGGCGACAACGACAGTATAATATTTTAGATCGATTAATTAATCGAAAAAATATTTTGTACGCCACGGTTTGGTAAATCATCATTTTAGGCAGCAATGATATTTACTCATTGCCAAGTACTACCAAATTTTGACAGATATGGTATTTTTTTATAGCTAACTGCTTTTAGGATCTGGGAATGATTTCTTGATGGAAAATGACAAAACTACTATTTTATCTCGATGAGTTAAACTGGCAATGCGGTCTAACTGGGTCCGCTTTTAGTTTTTTTCCCGATCTAGGAGATATCCTAATACGAGATAGGTTATACCCAGGACGCTGGATCCCATATCTTCAGTAAAGGCTGTAAAAAGTTGCTTTAAAGATCCGTCGTCATCTACTACATGAATATCCATATTGACTCCTTGTCGGCAGCAAAAAACATAGTCTACTATTTGGATACTATTCCAGTCATGTCAGGTGCCATAACCACAGAAAGGTCGGTTTTCTGTACTAGAGCCCTGAACTCTGCCCTATTACTCAGTCACATAACCGGAAACAGACTGTTAAGAAAGCAAGTCAATAATTTTGTCTGTTCTTTAAGTTCGTTGCATGTACTTATTTTTAACAACAATCCGTCCTCGGAGATCGAGCAATTCCAGACAGTGCTGGAGGATGAATGGAATGATATATCGGTTAGTAAGCAGTTTATGAAAGGTTGAAAAATAGCTGTAAAATCGTGTTGTACGCTCTCTACTATATCTAACACTCACTCGTATTTGATCGGTAACCATATATTGGCAATACATAGTTACTTGAACATCACTACCTGGGATTTTGAAAATCGACTGGACCTACCGGGAAAGGTAAGGGACAATTCGTGTTTTAGAGCTTGAGTTACACTTAGGCTATCAAATTCACATTCATGTTAACGGAGTTTCAATCGATATGAGCAGCCAACAACGAGCCAGTATGCTGGACTTCGACCCTTTATCCATGCCACTGGAAGATATCGATATCAGTCATATCGATTTATGGACAAAAGACAAAAAGTGGGATTATTTCAAGCGTTTGCGTGATGAAGCTCCGATACACTATTGTGCTAGCAGCGAGTACGGTCCTTATTGGTCGATTACTCGTTTCGAAGACATCATGAAGGTGGAAAAGAATTGGCAGGTATTTTCTTCATTCCCATCGATTACCATTACCGACCCCGACACCGAAAGCGACTTCTCTGCACCCACATTTATTGCTATGGATCCCCCCAACCATGACGATCAACGAAAGACCGTACAAGGTGTCGTTGCGCCTCCAAACTTAAAAGAGATGGAAGCTACCATTCGATTACGGGCCGCAACTATTCTCGATTCTCTCCCTATTGGTGAAACCTTTAATTGGGTGGAGAGAGTTTCAGTAGAACTAACGACCCAAATGCTAGCAACGTTATTTGATTTTCCTTTTGAAGATCGCGCAAAGCTAACCCATTGGTCCGACGTCACTTTTACCCGGTTGGGCGAGGGTATTGTTGATACCGAAGAAGAACGTAGAGCCGAGTTAATGGAATGCCTGGACTATTTTTTACGGTTATGGAGAGAGCGTGAAGACAATCCGGTTGGGAACGACCTAATTTCCATGATGATTAGAGGTGATGCAACTAAGCATTTGTCGCCACCCGAGTACTTAGGAAATATTTTATTACTAATCGTGGGAGGTAACGATACGACTCGGAATTCCATAACAGGGGGGTTACTGGCTCTAAATCAAAACCCTGCAGAGTATGATAAGCTGCGCAATAACCCGGAAGTTATTCCCAATATGGTTTCAGAAATTATAAGGTGGGTTACACCTCTGGCTCATATGCGCCGGACAGCGACCTGCGACTATGACTTTGACGGCCAAAAGATCAAAAAAGGCGACAAGGTAATTATGTGGTATGCCTCGGCAAACCGGGATGAGAGAAACATCGATAAGCCTGACGAGTTTATCATCGATCGGGAAAGAGCACGCAATCACATCTCATTTGGCTTTGGTTTGCACCGGTGTATGGGTAATCGCTTAGCCGAAATGCAACTACGTGTTTTGTGGGAAGAGATACAAAAGCGGTTTAGTTATATCGAGGTGGTTGATAAACCACAACGAGTACCTTCATGTTTTGTTCACGGTTACTCCGACCTGCAGGTTCGTCTACACCCACTTACATAGCGTTAGAAGGGGTTAATGTAATTAACGAATTACATTAACCCCAACATCATGCCCGTCGATTTTTTGAAAAGAAATGTACCGGCATTAATAGCTAGCAGTAAAAAAGAAAAAAATGGGTAGTCACTACTAAAAGAATAATTATTTCTGCACTAAAAGTTGGTTGCCGCATTATACCTGGTACAACAGTAAATCTTAGGTTTTTGAATTTTAGGAAGAATTGTTGTGGTCAGATTTTGAATAGCAATTTTTTTCGAAGGATTGTGCTTCTGATAAAGTCACCGTCATTCCTTTTGCGAAGTCTGTGTATTGAAGGTAGGTAGTGACTTTTTTGGTTATTTGAATATGGCTATCGTTTATTATTGTGTCCTTTATTAGTGACTGATGTGATTATTGATATGCTGGGCCAATTGTGACTGTGTGAAAGGTTTCGCCAATGACTGTCCGTCATAGTCTTCTCCATCGGGTGATGCGAGTTCGTCGACATAACCGGCCGTTAATATGTTTTCCAAATGGGGCTGTGAATAAGTGCGCACTTCGCCAGCTCATAACCATTCATGTTTTCGGTCATTAGAATGTCACTAAAGAGAGTAGTCCTCTCTGTGCATTTTTGTGTTCAGTGATATCTTGAGTGATACCCCGCGTGTAAATGGGCACGTTGATTTAGTTACGTAACGTTTCGGATTTCACTTCGAACCATAACTCCGATCCGTCAGGCTGAGGTACACGAATATTTATACTTCAATCAAGATTATTTTTTTGCGTCAGTATAAAACCGCTGAAAAAATTCCCGATCGTCGGGATGAATTAGTGCCAGAAATGTTCTTGATCGTGGGGGTGATGAGCTGGGCTCAATGTTAAAGAACCGATAGATTTCTCTTGACCAAATCACTTCGTTTGGCTGAATGACTAAGAACCAGCTGCCCAGTTTTACAGAAGCTTGGCGTTAGCCAAATACTGTGTTCGACGTTTGGCCTGTGATTCTAATTCTGCATGTGCTTTTAAAAGCCGATTTCTAGAAGACAATTGTACTCTGATAAAGAAGCCGATGACGAAAAGAGTGAAGAGATTGGTTGCTATGAATACGGTTCGGGAGCCGCAATAGGCTCCGTATGACTCTGCAACATCAGTTTCGCTCGTAAGGCCAAAATTGGATTCATTATCCCACGTCCAAACTCCGATAACATCGATGCCTCGATAATCTCGATATTCGTCCATATTTTGGCCGTTCCCAGTTGTGATAGCATCACTCGCTATTAGCGTGAGTGGATGTTCTACATTTGACAACACAGTTTTGCGGCCTCGACTGAATTTTCGTTCGGGTCAGTTACGCGAACATTGAGTATACTACTCTTATCTACCGCGATTTTGTTTTTGGTCGACAAGTGGTTCGATGAACCTGATTTCATTAAAAAAATGACCATTGTTATCAATATATAGGGCTCTCCTGATATGCCGGTTTTACCCAGTCTGGTCAGGTGTGAAAAATGGGTTTTCGCATCGATTCGAAGTGCCAGCACGCAATGACTTTTTCAGGACTTTTCACAGAATGAATCGGTGACAAAACAAACATGGTTGGTGAGCGATCTACCAGTAAGTTGTTTTCATCTAATAACAGTACATCTAA